>JAEOTL010000128.1 GCA_016839845.1 Promethearchaeota archaeon | reverse complement strand
TGATTTTACTTATTTACAATTAGATTCATATTTTAATGAAAATCTGAACTTCTTATCGAGCCTTTCATATTATCCAATGGTACTAATATTAATTGTAGCTATACTCGCAATTCTCTCTCTCTATAATTATCAAAAAAGTGGGATTATGGAAAAAGCACGCGATTTTTTGGTTATGAGAGCTATTGGCTCAAATAAAAAATCCTTGAGAAAAATACTTTTCATAGAATCAATATTTGTAATAATTCCTTCCCTTCTACTAAGTATTGGGATCGGGATGATACTCAATTCAATAATTTTGTTTGCTCGAGTAACACTACCTTCAATTCTAGTACCACTTTCCCTATACGGAATACTTTTTGGAGTATTGACGTTCTTTAATTTCTTAAGCCTTATTCCGATTATGAAGAAATTCGATAAGTTCTCTATTAATGATTTTAATTTCTTCTAATATCATCAGTTTTTAGTTGAATTTGAAATATAATGAGTTGAAATATAAGATAAATTTTAAAATCAAAAACTGTATTAATAAATTAATTCCAGATATAGTTGATTCTTCGATATGTCAGATGATGCACTGAAAGAGAAAATCAGAGAATTAGAGTCTGAATTAGAGAAAAAAGAGAGGGAATCTCATACTTATTTTGATAAGATCGAACAACTCGAAGATATGGTAATGCAGTTAGAAGCAATCATTCAAGAAGAAGATACAGGTAAGAAAAGTAAAAAAAGCCAAGCAGCAGATGTAAAGTCTGCCTATGAACTTGCCGAAAAGGATAAGGAGATCAGAGAGCTCAAAAATAGGATGGGTCACTTAAGGAAAGACTACTCTCAAATAAAACAAGAATATGAACGATTGAAAAATGATCTTAAGGACTCGTCTGTTATAAGAGTAGAAGATTTAAGGGAGAAGTCTCCATTAAATTCACTAGTCGCAGAGCTACAAGAAAAAGTCAATAAACAAAAGTCTTTTATAAATCAAATGGAAGATCAGATTAAAAAAGCAGAAGAGTTTAATGATACATTGTTGGAAAAAGAGGAAATTATTGAATCTTATAAAAATGAAATAAATAATTTGAATCTGAGATTAAATGAATTAAGCTCTACTTCTGAAGATGAAGGGAGTGATTCTGTAACAAAAAAATTGATAGAAGATCTTCAAAAACAGCTAAATAAAGCAAAACGGCAAAATATGGATTTAAACCAAAAACTCTCCAAATTAGAAAAAAAGAACAAGAAGGCTGAGAAAAAGAGTGAAACTAGTAAGTTAGATAAGCAAATACAAGAACTTAATCAACTTTTAGCTACAAAAGATGATGAAATTGAGAATTTGAAGGAAAAAATTACAATGATAGGCAAAGTAGAGAACATAACAAACTTAGATGCGACTAACACCTCATCAGATATGATTAAAACTTTAAAAGATGATTTGCAAGATAAATTAAATAAATCAAAATCTCAGATAAAAAGACTTCAAGAAGAATTAAGGAAAGCAAAAGCAGGTTCACCCATAGAAACTAGTGAATCTCCAAAGCAATTTGAAGGAAAATTAAAAATGCAACGAGATATGGCTAGTTTTCTACAGAAGCAATTAGAAACAAAAGAAGGAGAAATTGACACCATCAAAAATGAAGCAATGCAGATTAAAAAAAGATACAGACAATTGGAAAACCAATTAAAGACGAGAGATCAAAAATTAATAGACCTCCAACAGCAAGTAGAAAGACATACTTCTCAGACACCAGCTCAACCTCAAGAAAATCCCCATCTTTCCATCAGACTTAAAGAACTTAAAGGAATTATCGACGATCTGAAATTAGAGATTAGGGATCAGAGATTAGAAATCGCAGAATTGCGTAAAAAATGAAGAAAGGACTCTTATATCGATTATGGAGCTCATTATTTTAGGTAGTTCTGCAGCTACTCCAACGAGAGAAAGAAATCTTTCTTCAATTGCTTTAAGATATAAAAATCAAATACTAATTCTTGATTGTGGTGAAGATTTCCAGCGTAGGTTTGCTGAGGCGGGGTTAAAGTTTAATAAACCAATGATCATGCTTATCTCCCATTTTCATGGAGATCACATCATTGGACTCCCCGGTTTTTTATTTCGTTTAAGTCTCAACGATAGAACAGCCCCATTGATTATTTTTGGACCAAAAAATCTATTTCTTTATTTGTTTGTCCACAGAAAAGTATTAGGCTTGAAAGCTCCATATCCTATTAAAATAATTGAAATTGATCATGATTCTCAAGAATTAATTGAGTTCGAAGGGTTAGATTCAGAAGTCCCAAAACAAGTAACTAAAATTCAGGAAAACACAATTTATAGTTCTAGGTATTTTACTATTAATTACTGTTTAGTAGAACACTCAGTAATAACATATGCTTATTCTTTTATCGAGGAACCTCGGTATGGAAGGTTTAACCCAGAGAGAGCTAGAGAATTGGGCGTTCCTGAAGGACATCTTTGGAAAAAACTTCAGGATGGAAACCTTGTAGAACATAATGGAAGCAAAATTGATCCAGTAAAAGAAGGGATTGTTGGACCAAAAAGACCCGGAAGAAAGATAACGTATTCGGGGGATCTTAAACCAAGTAAGTCTTTGATTCAAATGGGTAAAGACTCTGATATCTTAATTCATGAAGCAACCTTTGCCGAGAAATTGTCCAAAACTGCCTTAGAGAAACAACATTCCACCGCAAGAGATGCAGCACTAGATGCCAAAAGTATGAATGCTAAGCAATTAATTCTTACCCATATCTCCACAAGATACCAAGAAGATGCAGAGAATCTCCTTAAAGAAGCAAAAGAAATATTTCCAAACACAATTTTAGCAAAAGATTTGCTCAAAATTGAACTGAAATAAATGCATCTTGAAATTGGGTTATTTAAAAAAGAAGAGAATAAAAAAAATTTATTTAAGGGCTAAATACCACCCGCTATATGCGGAAGAATCACGATTTCGTCAGTTACGTTTACCTTAGCACTAGGTTCTACTTTCTTTCCATTCACGAGAATACCAAAATACTTGCCTTCCAGATTTAATTCTTTAAGAAGGTCAGAAACCAACATTGGTTTATCTGCTTTAAAAGTTTCATACATTCCGGTTTCTAATAATTCACTAATTTGTTTCAATTTTTTTTTGACACCTCATTTTTTAATTAGTTATTATATAATTTTGATCATATTTATACCTATCTCCTAAGTCTGAAATGTCTGTATAAATTCTAACTCACGAATCTTTAATAAAAAGGTTTAGAGGTTGAATTATAAATCACAAAAATTATTTATTTTTCATTTAATTTTGATGCATAGTAGTCATTTTATTTCTGAGGAGAAATACAGATTATCGAAGAAGAATTCATAGACTATGCTGAATTTTTAGAGAAGATTAGGGCTAGGGCGTCAGCAATAAGAAATATTGAAGATCCAATAAAACGTTCCCAATCAATAAAGAAAATTATCTCAGATTCAATTACCTTCTCCGAAGAGATCATTCAGTCAGGAGAATTTTTTGAAGCAGGGGAATTTCTTTTTTCCGTAGCATCAATTCTGGAGGATCTTGATTTTTCGGAATCCCTAGATCTTTATACACGGATAATTGAGCTCTACAAAAAGCAGATTATTGATTATAAATTACAGGGAAAGCTCCATGAAATTGCTGAATTATATCTTAGGATTGCTGAAATTTCTTTAGATAAATTTGATGATGTAAGTTCAGAAAAGAAACATATTTTAAATAGCATAAAATTCCTAAAACAAGAATCTAATCTATTAGAAGGATTTAATGAATCTAGGAAGCTCGCTCAAAATTATCAAAATATTGCTGAACTATATTTAAAATCATCTGAATTCAATAGTGCGATCAAGTACTATGAGAAAGTGGTCAAACTTTCGAAAGTTCATAACTTTTTTGATATGCTCTCATATTCTTATCAACAAATAGGACTCTGTTTTGAAGAGCTTGATGACTATAATAAATCTCAAGAAATAATATTAGAGGGTGTAGATTTTTTTTCTGATGCCGCAACCCAATTTGAAGAATTAAATGAGAATTTAACGTTAGCACAAGTTTATCAGATCTTAAAAAATCTTTACCGGATTTTAAATGAAGAGGAACAATACAAAATATTTTCGAAAAGAGAAGCTGGAGCTTACATCAATTTAGCAGAAATGTTAGAAAAGAATTCAGAAAACTATCATAAAATTGCCCGATATTATCGTGGGGCAGGATTATGTTACCGAGAGATAGAAAATAATCTAATAGAATGTGCCTCGTGTTTTCTATTAGCTGGTAATTTTTCAGAAAAATTTAATGATTTTGGACTCGCAGCCATGAATTTTCTCGATGGAGCTAATGTATTCAAGGATTTGGGGAACTTTGAAATGGCGTATAAACACTTTGTAAAAGCTGGAGATAATTATTGGAAGATTGGGAGCATTAATGAATCTACTGAAAGTTATTTAAATGCGTACGATGTGGTTATCGAAGGACAACTGGAATTCAACAGGTTCGGGATATTTAATCAGATTATACGCGGATTAAATAAGGTTGCTGAAGAGGGTTTGAAAAATAAGCAATTTTATACTGCAGCTTCCCTCATATTGGAAAGTATCAAATTTTACGAACAATTAGATGACACGAAAGATTTTCTTTTAAGAGAAATGGTGAACAATGTCTATCGTTATTATTACAGAGCTGCAAATTTGAAGAAAATTGGACAATCCCACATTATCCTCAGCTACGTATTAGCTTCAATATCTTGCGTGTTAAACGGTAAATTAGATAAAGCCTGGGAAATTATTTCGGAAATTGAATCTGAAGGAAGTACCGTTCAGAAATATAAACAAATGGTAAGTATCATGATCGAGCAAGTATCCTTAGGAAATGAGGTCGAGCTAAATAACTTTCCATTTGCTCTAAGGAGATTGATTGAAAGTTCTGAAGAGATTTTATTTCTACTGAGGTTGTTTAAAGGTTTCAAATTAACTTAATCTGTGGAAAAGATAATAACAGATTTAATAAACTTAAATATTTGATACTCCTCGTTTAATTTAGCATTAAGAATATATTTAAGTAAATTCGTTTTTAGAAATCTTTGAATTTCAAAAAGTGATAATCTATGAAAAAAATTACCAAATATCTGATAATTGTAATCGTGTGTATTGCATTTCTGGGGATCTCTATTCCCTTCACGTTAATCAGTTTTAAAGGAACACCCGTCGCTCCTGGTCATGTTCGGATATACGTAAATTCGACATTATATAGTAATATATCTCCTGAAATTTCTCAATATCGTCAAGATATACTTGATCAAGGATACACATTAGAAATCGTTAATTGGTCAAGTAATAATGTAACTGTTTTACGAAATGATTTGATCAATGCAAGTATTCAGCCTAAAGGATTAGAAGGTGCTGTACTAATTGGAAAGTTTCCCTCAGCTGTAATGCGATATTGGGATAGTTTTTGGTCCATATGGAGAAATTTCCCCATTGATTTATACCTAACAGATTTGGATGGGGAGTGGATTGATTTGGATCAAGCTGATGGGCTTTTTGATGCTCATAATAATGGTACCGGTGATGTCTATCCTGAAATTTGGATTGGGAGAATCTGTCCTGAATCTTTAAATAACACTAATCACCTAGTGGCATATCAAAATTATTTTGCCCGTAATCATGATTACAGAACCGGACAGCTAAATCGTCCGCATTCACAACTAGTGTATATAGATGATGATTGGTCTCCATGGACTAGTGAATGGCTCGGAGACATGACAGCGTATTCAAATATCACATGTATTAGTAGTAATACAGCAACAACAGCAGCCGATTTTAAACTTAAATTAACTCAGACTTATGAATTTGTTCACGTATTTGTTCATTCTTGGCCATACGAACATTTATTTGGTCCAGGAGGTTATGGTGCAGAGGGTAAGGTAAATTATACACAAATATTAAACATTGACACTCAAGCACTATTTTATAACTTATTTGCGTGTTCTGCAACCAATTTTAACTATAGAAATAATCTAGGCACTCAGTATCTCTTTTCTAATAATACGTTAACAGTCGTCGGTTCCTCTAAAATAGGAGGCATGACAATGAATAGTTACTTCTATAACCCATTGAGCCAAGGGAAAGTTTTTGGCGAAGCAATGAGGTTATGGTATTGGAATCCATTGCATGGACCTAGTGATCCTGATTCAATGGGAATGACTATCTTAGGTGATCCTTTACTAACCATCCTTATGTAAAATAGTAGACCTAAAACTTCTTTTTTTTTATTTTACTACTAGTATCAAATCAAGGTATCCGAGTTTTGACATAAACTATGGAAGATTCAAAGAAAATTGTTTTGAGTTTTGACTTAGATTATACTTTAATAAATAACAAGAAAGGGATTGTTAACTCCTTTAATTACGCAATGCGTAAATTTAATCTCCCTAAAGTGAAAAGATCAATAATTGAAAAAATGATTGGTCTTCCATTAAATGAGATGTTTGCAAAATTTACAGATTTAAATCCATCAAAACTATCATTTATGTTTCGAGAATATTACAAAGCTAAAGGAATTTATCAATCAATATTGTTGTCGGGGGTTAAAACCAGACTTAAAGAATTCAAAAGCTGCAATTTCACCTTGGGGGTGGTGACATCGAAAAAACAAGATATTGCCTTGAAAATTCTCCGTTATTTGGGAATTGAAAGTTATTTTGAGTACGTAATTGGAGAAACTGACAAAATAAAAAGCAAGACAGATCCCTTACTATTTAAAACTTTAACAGATAGTTATCCGGGATATAATTTTATCATTATCGGGGATCATCCAAAAGATGCTTTGCTTGCTAAGGGATTAAATTGCCCATTTATTGGAGTTTTGACTGGTTTTTACAACTCGAATCAATTAAAACAAGCAAGGGCTGATAATAATCAAACTGTAATAATAAAAAAAGTAAAATTTCTTACAGTTGATATGGTGAATTCTATTAGAAATTGAGACTCAAACGAAATTTTAAAAAAAGATAAAAAGAAAATTAAAAATTACTCCCTATTTTTCCCAGGATTCATATTCCTTCATGAAATCCTTAGGCTTCCATTGTGTATCCATAAATTTAGGAATACCAGAGCTATCTCGAGGACCAACTACTACAAATGCATCAGCTTCATCTTCTAACGCCCCACTTAATCGAGCAGCCATTCCAGGAATAACTAAAACTCGATGTCCAACCTTACTAAACGCGTCAAACTCTTTAACTGTTTCTGCGATTCCTCCCGCATTAAATTGACCTCCGGCTACAGCACTTTCAATACCAATACCTTCGGTATCAACAACTAAAAGCCAACAGTTCAGATTTGCTCCTTGTAGATCCTGTTCTACCGGAATCTTAGTCATACGATAATTGCTTGTTACGAAAATAGGAGCCATTTCATCGGGTTCCCCAATCTTGTAAAGCCCTGCATCAACCGCTGGATAAATTCTAGGATCTGAGAATACACTCTGACGCAATGTCATCAAAGCTAAAAGAGCCCAGATTTCTTCCTTTTTCTGACCAGTATGTAACACAATTAGATTAGTATCAATGGATTCCATTATTGCTCCCATTATGATCTCCTGAAATTGATTTTCCCAAAGTTCTTTATCATTCTCAATCTTTGTTTGACTCCAGTATACAGCGGGAACTCCCATAACTGGCCAAGCAGCATTTGCGTCTTCTTTATCAATAGCGGCGCTTCTTAGTTGCATAATTCTATCATAGGTCACAGAAAGATTTCCCGGTCCGAAAAAGGTTCCCGAATCTAAAATAATTTCTTTAACACCTAATTTTTGCAGAGTGGCACTTAAAGACATTAATTCATCTATGTCATTTGAAAAAATCGCGACCGGTAAGTTATTTTGTACAGCAAATTTACCAATATCTTCCCACGATTCTTTTGTTGCGGCATACAATAATGGTCTTTTATCCTTTATTGAATCTGCCGCGTACAATAATAACTCTGCATTGAAAGCACATAACATTATCGGTAGATCTGAGATTTCTGCTACTTTACTTGCCGCTAGTTTGAATTGTTCTTTATCTCCAGATACGTTTCTTAACGCTATTCCATCTAACGTGAGAACATCTCCAATTCTTTCTAGCTTAATATCAGTAAGGTATTTCACAGTTTCCTCAATATCATCATCATCATCAGCGATTTCGATAAAAATTGCGGTTTGGTTATAAAAAGTAAGTTGGTGTCTCATTAACACTTCTTCACCCCCAATTACTGTCGCTCTTTCACCTACTCCTATGGTTACTGGGTGTTGAGGGGGTGTTATCACTTTGATAAGTTTTTCTCGATTTTTTGCCTGCTTAGGATCCTTCATTATATGAGTGCAATCTTGAACTGTTACCTTCCTTTCCAAGATATCTGTAGCAAATGCCATACAAGTGTCGTATCCACATTCTTTACAATTACTTTTATCCAAAAGTGCATAGATTTCTAATGGACTTGGTCTTGCCATTTCATTATCTCCAAATTCTAAATGGTTATTCTTAGGATATTTTTATGATTAGTCTAATTGTAAATTTAATTAAAATGTTATTAAAGAGTGGTTTCAACTTTTTATCGGATTTATTTAAGACAATGGATTGTTTCCATTTTTTAATTAGGCTAGAAAAAAGATTGAATAATAATTAGTCAAGATCAAGAAAAGATTAATCGAAGAAGAAATATTGAGTATGAATCCAAAATGGATTCTACTAGACAATTATGGCAGAGTTTCTCCTTGAAAGGGCATTTTATCAAACCTCCTCACCATTTGTTAATGGTGTAGTGACAATGTTTCTAAGGGAATATATAAAAACTCCAATAAAAAAAACATGTAAATATCAAAAGTATTAATTACTCAAACTAAAATTATAAATATCTAACTAAATTATTCAAAAATTAGATGATTCTTAAGTAAGGGTTAAAAACAAACAGATAGACTTCTATGCCTATTCAAATAGATTTTGCAATTCTGAACGAGGTTATAAACGAAGAAGAAATTGATAAGATTCAAAATATCTTTGATGTGTTAGTTTCTGATCTAAGTGAGTATCTTGGATTACAACCAGTTGATGAGAGAAGTAAGGTGCAAATTGTCCCAGAAGTTAGCGAACAATTAAGGAAAGACTTACATATTCTTGATCGTGGTGTTAGCCGACGTTATCAAGATAATTTTTTAATCATAGAAATCTATGAAAAAAACAGTAATTTTCTTCCTTTTATTTTACTTAGAGAAACTTATTACTGCTTTTTGCCTAAGGAAGTAAAAGAAAACGAAATGATTAAAATCTATATTAACCAAATAATCGAAAATCACCTCGAGAATTTTAACGGATTTAGGGAATGGCATAATATTACGAGAAATAGTTTGGTTGATCAAGATTTTATCATAGCGCAATCTGATAAATTAAAAAAATTTTTCACAATAGAACCTTCTGATGAACATGAATCTTCCATTCAATTTTTTTTTTCTGAGTTACATGAAAACGCTTTAGCAATTGGTAGTAGGAATGTATTTAATTATTATGACGAACTTTTCGAAAAATTTACTTACAAAACCTCTAAAACTCTTTATAATGAAGATTTGATTAAAACCCTCATAATTTTGCTTGAAATTTTCAACTCCAATAAGAAATATGTGAATATAACTGATTACCAAAACTTGTTTAAAGAATATTTGAGAACTCACGATTCACTTGCCAATTTAAGCCAAAGAAAATTCTACGAGAACTTACAATGGATTAATAATTGTACTTCAATTGCTCCCAGTTATAATGTAGTATATACACTAACAGGTCGAACACCAATTTTTTGTAAATTGATTTTTAATCCACTTATAGAACGAAATAAAATTAGAAGATTATTAGAAATTTTCCCATTTATGGAATCACCTCGGATCATTGAGAATAGCTTTGCTACAAAGGTGGTTATTACTTTCATACTGCCTACAGTTTATCTAAAAGATTTGATAAGCTTTTTCAATAGTCTAGAGTCCCATGGTTATTTAATAGATAAAAAAATCCTTCTTTATAAGACCGTAAGGAACTATTTAAATCTAAATTATTTTTTGGATACTTCCGATTTCTCAAAAATACTTGACCCACAACTGCGAGGATACGAAAAAGAATATGAGAGAGAACACATTATTGAATTTCCTCAAGATCTCCCAGTCTATCCTCTGTCAACTTTTGAATTTGCTATGCTAAATCGAATACGGTATCTCTCAGTTACCGGTTTGACATTTGATAAAAGAGTAGAGACTCTAAGTGCAATAAAAGAAGATATTGAAAATGATTATAGAAAGAAACTAAGTTATATTGAAGATTTTAGAGAAAATTTTGAACAGTTGAGAAATACAACACAGTTAAAAAATGATTTTATAATATTTCTTCAGCAAAACAGCAATCATGGATTAATATATATCCAAGAAAACCTTTCCTCTCTATTAGAATATTCAGTATTAATTGAAAAGATTTTGACAATAAATCCTAACATAAAAACTGTAGCAAACTTAAAATCTTATCTTAAATCTAATCCGATATCTCATATTTTGGAAGAAAACTTAGTCATTAGAAAAGAGACTGTTCTTAAAGTTTTTTTCAATGAAACTTTACCACTTTACTTTCAATCTATCAACCTTTATCGACATGAAATTGAAAAATTTCATTTATTCCACGATATTATAGGTTCCTGTTTTAATTTAAAAATCTATAATATAAAATCAATAATTTCTATTATCGAAAATCCGAAACTAATTATAGAAATAAATAAAACCAAAGAAGTACGACTTAAGAAGGAGTTCAAATTAGTCAAATCATATAAAATTACAAACCAAAAAATCGAAACAACGATTGATGAGTTTTTATCCCACGATCCCCCTTTAATAATCCCAATGCTTCTAAATACAATTCTAACAAGTCAATTCGCGAAATTTTATCCCGAAATATATCTTAAATTTACACCTAAAATACAAAGCAAGATATTGAAGTTGAAATCATATTTTCCAAGGGTATTTTTGACTAATATTATAGATTATGATTCTAAAGAAAAATTGATACATTTATTGCTCTATTCTGTTAATATGAAAGAAAAAAAACAGTTAATAGAGGTACTTAATACTCTGTTTAAAGAAGATTTAATATCTGTTCACAGAAATTTTTGGCGAGGTATTGTACGGCAATCAAGAACTAGAACTTTAGATTTCTATGATTTCGAGAACAAGCAGTATTTTTATACGAGAGACTTTTTTACTCAACTTTTGGTGTATGCTAAAAAAATTTTAGGGGATACAAAGTTAGAGATATCTCAGAAAACTAAAAGTAAAATCCCTAATAATAGATTTTGGTCTTCAAATCTTAAAATAGAATCATTAGTAAATGAAGTGAAAAAAAGACTATCCTACCAAAATACAACTTTTGATTTATCACTTATAGGTGACCTCTTGGATTTTCGAGCAAATTTAGACGCCTATCTTACGAACCATTCAAAGTTTGCAGAAAAAAAAGCCTCTTTTTTTTTTAAAACCTATATCAAATCAATAAAAGTTATCCCAGCATTTGGAAAATTTGGTCTGGCACAATATTACTTGTATTTTAGTCCACATGAGTGGGATGAAGTGGACCTAAAATTACTTTTTATAAACACTTTACAGAGGATACAATATCCCGCCCAGATCGATCCACATCAACCTCTCTTCCTGAAGAGCCTCTTTCCATATAGAACTCCTAATAGATCATACACAAACTGGCTAATAAAATCAAAAAAAAACATACGAGAATTCTGTTTCTTTTATATAAAGAAGTTTTATGATATTATTCACTTTGACCGTAATTTAAGTAAGATAGGATGGTATCTTTCATCAAGCCGATTTAAAATTCACTTACAGAACATACTTTTTAACCGAAATTATAATCCCAAATTACAGAATATAAGAATTTTTGATCTTGATAGCCCCTCTACAACAGGAGCATACGGATTTGAGTCTGCTGAATTCAAAGAGTTAGATCTTATCTTCAGTAAGAGTTCAATCGACCTTAAATCTTTTATCGGAACAAAAAATTATCCCATCATTAATAGCGTCAATTCACTAATAAAGAAAAAATTGGTATTTCCTTATTTATCCTTAAAAAACTTAGGCTTTCAAGAAAAAATAACTTTGATCTTACCAAATATTAAGGAAGAATTAAAAAACAAAATTTTGAATATCTTCAATTTTTTTAATGTCTGTCGAATATACGAAATCGAAGGAGATTTTTATATTAATGGCTTTAAAGATCTGCAGTCGTTTGAAACGGGATTCATGATTGAAGTTTGGTTTCCCAAATGTGAGTTGGACGAATTCTTTGACGTTTTTGACTTACTTTTTGAGTATTTACAAATAAAACATTACTTAATTCTAACTGATTTAGTCAACGGGAAAACTTTGCTTAAAAAAGTATATGGGGATACTAAGTTCTTTGACCAATATAATCCATTAACTAACTTGAAATGGAATAAAACAGATAAAATATGGATGAATCATAAACTCTTCAACGAGAAATTTGAAGCTCTTTATCCAGATCTTTTATATGGGAATAAACGAGGTAACAGTGAAGATGAGGAGAAGGCTAGTGAAAAGAAAAAAATTCAACTTTAAATATTAAAATAAATATAAGTTTAAAACTCTTGAGAATATTAATAGATTAAATATTGTTAATGAATGAATTAAATTTATAGCTCAATTTTTTACCATAGCTAAATTAGATACAATATCCGTTCAATTTAATGCCACTTATTTTTTTCCTCATTAGACTTTTGTGTAAATGAAAGATTAAATTGAATTTAAGTATATAATAGAACTATATCATATTGTAAACATGGAGAAGCATTGTTCTATTGTATGTATTATATGTCAGTGAAAGATTTAAAAAGGTTACTCCTACCAAGTTAAAATATACGCGATGAGAAACCCAATAGACAGTATAAACCAAGAAATTAGGATCCAGGATTAGGCAGTGTAATACTTTCCTCTGACATTTCTTGTTAGAGGATTTCTTTTTTTTTATTTTAATTTCAAATATTTCTTTATTCAATAAAAACAAGTATTTCTTTGGATAAAAGAAGAAAAAAAATAAAGATAAATCTTGTACTAATTAGTAATATTCTGTTTTGGATGTGAGTAGAGCGAAAAATCCGTAGAATATGATATTGATAACAGCACTAATTAGGACAAAAATTAAGATCAGATCAGTACCAACCCACCCATATAATGTTAGAAGCTCAGTGTGGAATCTAGTAAATCCTAATATATCTTCAATAAAAACAATGGCGATTGTTGTTCCAGCACTGACGATTACTGTTAATAACCATCCTGCGAATCCTTGTGTTTTACTTTCTGCAAATTTCCCCGCAAGAATTGATGCGATAAGAGGTGCTACGATAAATCCTAATCCCATTATTAAGAAGTTGAGTTCAGTAGGGGGGAGTAACGGTTGTACGATTACCATATCTATATTTTGAGAAGGAATACTCGTAATTGAACCGAATAAATAGAAGAAAATCATTAACGGAGTATTTTGGATTGTGACCATTAGATCATCAAATACAGGACCTGGGGGACCAAGGTCAATGAGGAAGTATAATAGTGAAAATATAAAATTTAATCCAACAAAACCCACAAGGCTTAACAGAAATGATTTGCCAATTCCCATTTTTTTCAAACTCGTTTTTCTAGTTAATTATTACAAACTTGATTATCAATAAAACTTATTATGATATAAATTTAAGTGTAATTTAAAGCGAAAATTCATGATTTAAGGAAACACTCGATTTTTTTTGGGATAAATTTTATGAAGAATTGATTGGAATGGGAGTATTTCTCCATAATTTATATATTTGGGTTCTCTTATTATATTGAGATATTAATGAGAAGAAACAGTAAAAAATTTGCTCTCGGCAAGCTTAAACATGAAATTTTAGCTGCATTACTCTCTCGTATAAAAGGAAACGATCCTCGTGTAATTTTAGATTCTCACATAGGAGAAGATGCCGCTGTTATTGACATGCCCGGAGATAATTATTTAGTCACCAAGACAGATCCGATCACTTTCGCAACTGATCATATAGGTTATTATGCCGTTCATATCAATGTAAATGATGTTGTGTGTACTGGAGCGACCCCAAAATGGTTTCAATCCACAATATTATTACCCTCAAAAGCGACAACCGCAGGATTGATTGACAACATATTTGAAGATATCTATACCACCTGCAAATCAATGAATATAACGGTAGTTGGTGGCCATACGGAGGTTACTCCAAATCTTGAAAGACCTATTGTGGTAGGCTCGTTATTAGGTGAAGTGAAAAAGCCCAAACTTGTGTTTACTTCAGGTGCAAAGCCAGGGGATGCCTTAATCTTAACGAAAGGAATATTCATAGAGGGAACATCAATAATTGGAAATGAAAAAGAAAAAGAATTAATCCGGGAGAAATGTGATCCAGAATTCATAAGAAAATGTAAGAATTTTCTATTTGAACCAGGAATTAGCGTTTATAAAGAAGCTATGTTGGCACATGAAAACTTTAAAATAAATTCAATGCATGACCCAACAGAAGGAGGAATTGCTACAGGGATTGCAGAAATGGCAATCGCTTCTAATACAGGAGTTATCATAGAGATGTGTAAAATTACTAGCTGCATTTTACCAGAACCCTTAACATTGAGCACAATTTTCGATTTGAACCCTATTGGTACTCTTTCTTCAGGTTCTCTATTGATTGCTCTGGATGATGATCAGAGCTCTGAATTAATTGGTTTACTAAATAAAAACGAAATCGATGCAAAAAAGATTGGAGAATTTGTGAGTAAAGAGAAGGGATTAACAGTTAAGAGTGAAGATGGTAAAATAGAACCATTGCGGTATTCTGAAACTGACGAATTAACAAAGATCTTGTAAAGTAATTATGAACAGACCTCCATTCATCATAAAATCTTGGATTTGACTAATATTTTTATTTTTGAATTTTTATTTTATTAATAGTTAGCTTCATTTCTTTAGGAATTTTAACTTCGCAAAGAAAAGCAGAATATACAAATTACTGATAAATTTGGATAGTAAAGAACTAGTTGGGATCTTAGATTTTTTAGAAGAACGAGTTAAAGGTCTAGGATTTGACCTTAAACATGAGAAACGTGTATTGTTTGAAATACTGCAGAAAAAAGAAGAGCAATACACAGAGTTTCAAGATAAAGTTAAATTAAAATGGGATTCATTTCAAAATAAAAACCAGAAACGGGTCATTAAAAAATCATTTACAACATTTTTCTATGATAATTTTCATGAATTTTTTAATTCCTTTCTGTATATCTTTTTTGGTTTTAAACAAGATTCGATAAAACTCACAAATAAAGAGAAAGTCTCTGAAAAAATCTTGTTTATGGAATATCAATATACCATGACTCACCAGGAGGTACAGGAATATGAAAAAATTACGGAAAGCCTCAGCATTATACCAGTCTTTGGTTTTTCGTTTCCGATAAACTATCTTTATTTTCTCATAAGACTCATTGGAATGATCATCAGGAAAATAATGCAAGAAAAAGTGTTTATTGTTCTTGATGGAGTTATTGTTCATAAAGCTGAAAACTTTAACACCTTGAATTTTATGGTAACTATTAAGGATAGTAAAGATGAAGTATTTCATAATTATTATAATATGGTTCTTTATTATTTCCTTAGACCTTTTAAAGGAATTCCTCAAGATTTCTATGATGGATTACTAGAATGTAGAGAAAAGCTATACCAAATTGCTATGGATGAATATCCTACTGCAAAAGAAAAATTAGTTGACCTACTCTATTACTTCTATAAAAAATGCAACCTCTTACATAGTCTTTCTCCTTTACTTGATTTTTTTAATTTCGTAGGAGCGAGAGTTGAAGACTCAGTTTTTTCTAAAATCGAAATAATTAAAAAAGAATTCTTAGTAAATCTCGAAGAATATAGTACCGAGAAAAAAAATGCTATAATTCGATTTTTTAATTTTCTTGATAAAAAATCAACATTATATTCAACTTTTCAAGCAAACAATCTACCTTCTCCTAAATCCCAATTAAATTTATTCCTTTTATACATGAAATATTATTTTGGAAGCGGTCTAGAAGCTTTGGAAGTAGGAGATATTCTTTCGCTTCCCAAAATCTTTAAATCAACCTTGAATAACTATAATAAAAATGTTGATGAGGTGATTGGAACGAGCTCAATCAGAAATATTAAGAGTT
>JAEOTL010000047.1 GCA_016839845.1 Promethearchaeota archaeon | reverse complement strand
TGGTTTTACGTGCGGATGGGCACCCCAAACAGTAACATATACACCAAAGCATAAATATGAATTAGAATGGGAAAAATGGATCGATTTTATTCAAATCAATCAAAGTAAATATCTTGGAATTGGAGAGATTGGCCTAGACTTCCATCATGCCAAAACTTTAGACAAAAGAAATAAGCAAGTTGAAGTTTTAAGACAAATATTTGAATTGACAAAGGATCTTAATAAACCCTATATTTTACATGTTCGTAATGCTGCAGAACACGAATTTGATAGACAAAATCCAAAACATAGGTTTAATAAAAAAGACGGAGTAAATAAGGAGATTCTCAATATATTGAAAGATTTTAAAATAGAACCTCAAAGAGTTTTATGGCATTGTTTTTCTGGACCAGAAGAATATGGAAGAACTTTACCTAATCAAGGATTTAAACTTTCTGTACCGAGTTCTGCTTACGGTTTTAATAGATGGAGAAGAGTAACCAAATTGTCACCAATAGAATCGTTAGTTACTGAAACTGATTCTTATTATCAACATCCCTATAAAAGAGGACCGATAAATGTACCATCAAATGTAAGATATTCTATAGCTGCTATTGCATATTCTCATAATGTCCCTCAAAGACTAGTAAGTGAAAAAACAGTTGATAATGCAAAAAAATTTTTCAATTTAAACAATGATTAGAAACTCATAATAAGATTTTATTAGAATTAAATACTTTTTACTATGGTGAATTAATTGAAAATATTAGTGTCATACTTCTCGAAAACAGGAAATACTGAGAAGATCGCAAGAAGTATTAAGGAAGGATTAAGTGATGAAGATGTTGAATTAAGATCTATTAATGAAGTAGAACCTTCAAGTTTAAATAATTATGATTTAGTCTTTCTAGGTTCAGGAATTTATGCAAGTAGAGTAAACAAAGCATTAGTAGAATTAGTAAGCGCTGCTCCAGAACTACCGAAAAATTTCGTATTTTTTTCGACTCATGCAAGTTTAGTTGGTTATCAAGATGGATTCAAAGCAGTAAAACGAAAAATTAAAGATGCTTCTAATATAATTGCTGAATTCGATTGTTGTGGAGATAATATAGGTCTCTCTGAAGCTACCCTTAATTCGATGTTAGAAAAACTGCCACCTGAAAAACGAGAGGAAGCTGAAAAACATCAGCAATGGCTTAAAGGGAGACCAAATGAAGAAGACTTAAAACGTGCGCAAGAATTTGCGCAAGCAATAGTGAAAAAGCTCTAAATCACATTTAACAGAATTTTATATTTATTTTTTCTTTTTAAAGTTTTTTCAAATATCAGCCTAAGGTTTATTTAAATACTATTCTTAATAGTTGTATCTCAAAATACATTAAAAAAAAAAGTGATTTAATTGCAAAGAAGCACAAGATTAGTTTTAATTATTGTCGCTGTATGTATTGTTACTGGAGGGGCAGCGTTTGGAGTTGTAGTGGCTGCAACATGGGGTGAATATAGATACGCAAATTCTTATGTATATAATCCTAGTACTCCCTCACCAATAGAGGTATTAGATTTTAACAGTGATATTGGTCAGATAAATATTAAATACAATACAACTCCAACAGATCATTATGCACATATTGATTTAGATATTAGAGTTATAGGAGGTTTTGTTGCTGGAAAATCATATTCAGATTTTTTTTACCCTGTTAATTGGGATAATACTAGTAGTATAATCTCATTTGACTTTCAAAAAAAATTTTCCCCCGCATTTATATTTGGACTTTCACATCGAATAACAATTGATGTTACTCTTAGAACTGATGTAGTCTATGATATTCATGCGTTTACTAGTACAGGTGCAGTAAATATGAATATCCCAGCTAATATAATTCTCAACGATACTTCTTTAGGAACTTCAACTGGGTCAGTTGTATTGAATTCTGCAAAAAACACTACTTTTCAAGGAGCTCTAGGAATGAGCACTAGTACAGGATCGGTGAACTTATATGCAAAAAATTCTACTTTTACTCAAGGATTAACTACATCCACATCCACAGGATCTCTTGTATTAAATTTTTCGCGATGTATTGTTAGTGATAACTTAATTGGAGATGTTTCAACAGGCTCGATAACGGTTAATAGTTATAATATGATATACACACAAGATTGCACATGGAATATTCAGACAGCAACTGGAAGTGTTGATATTCAAATCTTACAATATATAGAAATGAATGCTACTATTACAGGTACAATTGGAACTTCTACTGGTAGTATTGACATACGTTACGATGATTCATTGAGTAATGTAGGGGCTCAATTTACATGCTCAACATCAACAGGTTCTGTTTCATACACTCCTTTAGGATCGGGAGGGATGAGTAAGGTAGGAGGAGTTATATCTTCTAGTGATTATGCTGGTGCAGAAAATAAGTATACATTTGGTGTAACTACATCAACAGGCAGTATAGAAGTCATAGGTCGAAGTCTATAATCTTTAAATCTTAAATTTTTATCTTTTTTCATTTTTTCTTGTATTTAATAAAAATTATTTTTAAGAATGTTATGATTTCTATTAGAATCAAACTATAGTGCTGAATTCACTGAATACATTAATGCAATTCAAATAAAACCTTTTAAAATATACATGATATATTTAATTATCTTTAAATTAAAGTTCGAAGTTAAAACAGAAAAAAGTGATATAAAATATGGTTAGTGAAGACTTAATTAAAAAATTAACAGACTTAAGAGATGGAAAGGGTGAAAGAAAACCCTCTGATGCTCTTGTATTATGTGAAGCTTTAAAACAACTTGCTGTTGAAAATGAAGATTTAAAAGAAGAAATAGAAGATATGGATCTTACAATTGTTCAATTTGAGTGGACTGATGCAGGTTATAAATATTGGGTAAAATTTGGAGAAGGTCAAGTAGAATATGCTGAGGGTGAAGCTGAAGATCCTAGTGTTACTATGAAAGCAACAGCTGCTACCTGGGGGGGCATGGGATCTGGTGAGATTGATTCTACTAGCGCTTATATGAGTGGGGATCTGCAAATCGAAGGTAACCTTCAAGACGCCATAGCATATGGCGAAATTAATGGAATGGTCGGAGACATATTGAAGGAAATGGGAGGAGAATAATCCTCTAAAATAAAAGAAGATATTGCTAATAATTAAATTCTAATTTTTACTATAACTTTTTCTTTTTTTTAAATTTAAAAATAAGAAAGACAATTGTGACATTAATTAAAAATACTATAGAGCCCCAGAATAGAATATTTATAATAAAATTTGACCAATTAATTACTTTTACAGCTCCAGGAACAATAGCTTGAGTGATCCAAAAGAAAGGAAAGCCCCATCTCTCACTCCCTATCAACCCGTTCATAGGATAGATAAAGAAACCTGTAATAAATGTAATTAGAAGTCCTTCAATAAATGAAATAAATAAAATTAATATTAATCTATTTTTCATAAGAAAACCTTAATTTTACTAAAATAAAAAAAGAATTTAAATTTTAAGGGAAAAATCCTCTTAATTCTATTGCTTTTGCAATCCTAGAAACTGCAATTATATATGCTGCTGTACGAAGCGCAATATTTCTTTCTCTTGCAATCCGATATACATCTTCAAATGCATCAAGCATTATTCTTTTCAATTCTTTATTAATTCTATCTAAACTCCAAAAGTACGCACGAATATCTTGAACATATTCAAAATAAGAAACACAGACACCTCCTCCATTTGCTAGAATATCCGGAAGTACATGAATTCCTTTTTCATATAAAATTTTATCTGCTTTAGGGGTAATGGGTCCATTAGCACCTTCTAATACAATTTTACACTTTATTTCATTTGCATTATTTATGGTTATTTGGTTTTCTAGAGCTGCAGGAATTAAGCAATCACATTCAGTTGTAAGTAATTCTTCGTTTGTAATCAACTTATACCTTTCATCTTTATAATCCTTTAAGTAATTACCATCGAGGGTCCAATCTAACAGTTTCTTAATGTCAAGACCTTCTGAACAATATATTCCTCCGGATATATCTGAAACTGCTAAAATTTTACAACCATCTTTAAATAATAAATCCGCAATAGTACCACCTACATTTCCAAATCCTTGAACTACAATATTTTGAATTTTTAAATCTAATCCTAATTTTTCACATATTGCTTCAAATATAATATATAAGCCCATTCCTGTCGCCTGTTCTCGTCCAATAGAGCCACCTATCTCTATAGGCTTTCCAGTTACGACTCCAGGTACAGATCTTCCTTTATTCATCGAATAGGTATCCATTATCCACGCCATTACTTGAGCATTTGTATTTACATCAGGAGCAGGTATATCAATGTCAGGACCAATCATATTAATTATTTCAGAGGTGAATCTTCGAGTAAGACGTTCTAATTCACTTCGGGTTAACTTTCTTGGATCTACACATACTCCTCCTTTTGCTCCTCCTAATGGTAAATTCAAAAGACTACATTTCCAAGTCATCCATGTAGCTAAAGCTTTAATCTCATCCAAATTAACTTCGGGTGAAAATCGTAGACCCCCCTTACCAGGACCCCTTACTGTACTGTGATGTACCCTATATCCTTCAAAAATCTCAAGATTGCCATTATCCATTCTAATAGGTATAGTTACAATCAATGCACGCTCCACTCTTTTGAGATATTTAGCTACATTAGGATCTAATCCCATTTCCTCAGCAACAATATCAATTTGTTTTTTTGCTACATCAAAAGCACTTAGTCCCATAAGTTTTTACCATATAAATTTGTAATTTCTAAATTTAACTTGATTATGATATATGATCAGTATTATTACTCTTTAATATTTAAAAAATTTCTAAAAAGTGTTTACAAATTAATAAGACTATATTGGACGAATTTTAATGGATCGTTTGCACATCCACCAGAATCTAAACCCCCTAATTGTTCTAATATTTTTTGAGGGATAAGATTATCTGCTAGCCATAAATCCTTTAAATTCATTAAAGATTCTAATCCCTTAATGTGGATTATTTTATTTTGACCTAAATCAAGTGTTTCTAACTTTGTTAATGCTTCAAGACCTTTAATTTCACCAATACTGTTCTCTGAAAGAAATAAGGTTTCCAATTCGTTTAATGAATATAAACCCCTTATTTGAGTCAGATTATTCTGCTTTAGGTTAAGAATTCTTAAAGATTTACAATTATCTAAACCTCTAATTTTTGAAATTTGATTTGTATTAAGCCATAGGGTTTCCAAGCTATCTAAAGTATCCAAACTATTAATATCTTGAATTAAATTATTATTTAAATAGAGACTTTTTAGATTTTTTAGATTCTCCAATCCTCCAACACTTTTTATTTGATTTCCCGCAAGATTTAATACTTCTAAATTCTCTAATTTATCGAAATTCTTAATCTCTTCTAACTTGTTTCCCGCAATCCATAAGACTTCGAGATTCGTTAGAGTTCCAAGATTTTTGATTTCTATAATCTCATTCCAAGAGAGATCTAACCTTATTAGAGAAGTTAGTTTTTCTAAACCTTTTAATTCAGATATCTGATTTCCCCTTAGATATAACTCTTCCAAATTGGTTAAATGTTCTAATCCTTTTATATCAGAAATTCGATTGCTTATAAGATGTAGAATTTTGAGATTATGTAAATTATCCAATCCTTGTATGTCGATTATATTATTATTGCCCAAATTTAGGATCTCTAACTCAGTTAAATCATCTAACCCTTCTACTGTTCCAATATCATTTGAACTTAATTCGAGATTCTTTAGATCTTTTATTTTTGATAATCCTTGTATTTCACCAATATCTTTTATTTCTAAAAGACTTAAATCAAGAAATCCCTTTTTGACCTCAAATTTAGTGCCAGCTACTTCAACAACTTTCATGTGTAATCCCTTGTTAGGCTTTCAAAATTTACTAAGTTATACATAATCCGTATGTATAATTATATAAGACTTATTATTTATTTATAATTCTTAAAATCCACTTTTATATTAAAACTCAAATATTTTAAATCTTGTTCCTCATTAACCATTTGATGCAGAATGATTTTCTGTTTGAAATGTAGGAATCAAGCGAGTGGAAATAAAGACGGATATTATTTCTGTTCGACTTGCGGAAAGATAACATATTTTATGATCTTAAGCTTTAAGTGATAAACAATATCAAAAAAAATGATGGAACCCGTTATGAATGAATCCTTCAAATAAATTATTGTTGTAGGATGACTACCCGCAATGGTATAGGGATTCATCAAATTTTCTTTATTTTATTCAATTTTTTTGTTAAAAACTTATCTTATGGTTTAGTATGTTATTAGTTTTTTCTAAATCATAATGAGAATTTATTAAAACTCTAATGGTGATATTTATTGTATGAACGCTGTGGTGTGTAAGAAGTGTGGATACTCCCTCGAAAATAAGGAACAAGGAAAATACTTCTGTCCTAATTGCTCAAAAGAAATGAAGTTTATCAAAGTAGAAGCCTTTTGTGGTGCTAAACCTAATGAACTTAATGAAATAAATTAAATACTATTTTTCTTTTTCTTAATATATGTTTTACGCTGTTTGCAAAGAATGTGGGTTTCATTTCGAAAACAAGGAACCTGGATATTATTTCTGTCCTCAATGTAAAAAAGAAGTTAAATTTTTGAAATTAGAAATGTTTGATGGCGTAAAACCTTCTGAAATCCATGAAAAGGATTAAAGTTATAAGGTAATGGATTATTTTTTTTTTTATGGCTAGAGCACTGTATATGGATGATTCTTACCTTAAAAACTGGAATGCGAAAGTTGTAAGTGTCACAGATGAAAAATATATCGTTCTTGATAATACTGCCTTTTATCCAAAAGGGGGAGGTCAACCATGGGACGAGGGTTCAATTTTCAAGGATGATCAAGAATATAAAGTTGTGTATGTTGGAAAGTTTTCTGTGAATATCAGTCATGAAGTAAATAAGCCAGGTTTAAAAGAAGGTGATGAGGTTCATTGTGAACTTGATTGGGAACGTAGATATACATTTATGAGATATCATACAGCTTCTCATTTAATCAGTAATATCCTTTATAAGAGGGCTGATGCGAAAATAACTGGAAATCAAATTGAGATGGATAAAACCAGAATGGATTTCTCAATGCTTGATTACTCTCCTGAAAAGTTGCGAACTTTTGTGGATGAAGCAAATACCTTCATTGAAAAAGATTTACCAATTTCGATTGATTATATGACTAGAGATAAAGTTTTAGGAAAACCAGAATTAGCACGCTTAGCTGTAGGATTACCTAAGAATATTAAAGAATTTCGCATAGTTAGAATAGGAGATATTGATGAACAGGTCGATGGTGGTACTCATATCAACCATTTAAAAGAAATTGGTCAGATTGAAGTAACAAAAACAGTAAATAAGGGAAAAAACAATAGAAGGATGTATTTTATTATCAAATAATACCTGTTTTATTCTAATTCAATTAATTAAATTGTCTTGTTTTACTGATAAAAATTTCATTTATTAGGGGCTCAAGGGAAGGGATATCTTTTTTCTGAATCTCTTTATTCGCTTGATTAAATTTGTTGAAAGTATGCCATATTAGATCATTAGTCTGAATCTTGTCTATAAATTCTATAACTTTTTGTTGAGCAGAATAGGATTGGCCTTTAAATACATAACACATAAAAAAGGGCGGTACGGAGTGCATAAGAAGTGTATGTTCTCCAAAACTCGCACGATCGAGACCTTCAGAAAACATTTCACCAATAAAAGAATTAATTGCGCTAAAAAATCCTCCAAAAAGATGATCTTCAAACTTTTGATCTTCAATGAATGACTGAGAGAATATGGGCCTTCCTCCCTCTGTAACAATTAAAATATAGACTGGCTCTTCATTTGAAAGTTCAAGACCCTCTATTGCTCGTTTATGCATCATATTTTCCATTTGCTCATTTAAACTCGCTAATTCTATACGTTCTTTTAAAGGTGCTTTTGATTCTTTTAGATTTTCCCACACTTTCAATTGCTTGAGTAATTCATCATGTTCATTTGAAATCTTCTTAGCCAATAAGGAAAGTCCATAATTTTCAGCAATTTTCTGTCCTTGAGTTAACAATTTTCGAGCTTCTTCTAGATTCAATGAAATTAATGATAATTTGGCTTGTAGAAGGTAAGTTTCACCTAAAATCCAAAAAGAATGAGTTTTATCAGATAAATCTAATAGTTCTGTGATATATGGTTTTATCTCCTGCAAAACTTCTAGATCATTGGTTATTTGTAAATCAGTTAAGAGTAATTCACATAAATTAAGTAATACTTCTATTTTTATGTTATAATGTAAATCCCCATCTTCAAGAATTTGTTTTAATATTTCTTCAGCTTTACCCCGATTAAGAGCTCGAGAACTAGTTTTCAAAAGCAAAGCCTTATCAAGAAGATACATTGAATTAATTTGTTTATATTTGATTTTACTATTCAGTTGCTCAAATTCAATTAGAGAACTTTGCGCTCGCTCAAGATCACCTTTATCAATATATATTTGAATTAGAAAATGATTATTAAAAGCCTTAAAGGTTCCTAACTCTTGAGTTAGTGTCATAGATTGTTTTACGCATTCTAAAGCACGATCTAGTTCTCCTTTCATTTTGTAACAGAAAGCTAAACTATTAAAAACATCAGCTATGAAAAGTTTATTGTCAATTTCCTTTAATAGTTCTAAGCTTTGCTCATAAACTCTAATGCTATTATCTAATTCCCCTTTGTTCCCATAAATCTCTCCTAGAGCGTTAAGATTCCTTGAAATCATAAATTTATTATTAAGGTCCTTGTAAATTGCCAAGCTACGGTTTAGATACATAATACTCCGGTCAAAATCAACTTTAAATTTATGTACCCTTCCCATACAATATAGAATTCCTCCTATAGACAATTTATTACCACTATCTTTGGCAAAACTCATACCTCGCTCTAAGGTTGATAAAGCACGGTCAAAATCTTGTTGGAACATATAAATATTGGCAATACCATAAAGTGAATAGGCAATGTCCTTTTTGATCCCAAGTTCCTCTCGTAATGATAGACTGAGTTCAAACTCTTTTATTGACTGATCAGGACCTATTTTTTGACTGTAGATCCACCCTTTTACAAAAGCAATATATGCCTTTCTTTGCTTGTACTCTGTTGGTGATATTGAGGTTAATGTTTTTAGTAATTCTTCGCACTGCTTGTTAATATCATGAGCTTTATCTGTTTGACCAATATTTAATAAACCTAATGCCATTTCTAGTAAGATATCAACTGAAAGAAGGTTTTTACCTAACTTTAAACTCTCCTTATACGTTTCTTCACCAAATTTGACAGCATCTTCATAAAATCCTCGTTCACCTAAGAGCATACATTTTAGATGATGACATAGAACTATATCATAGAGGGTATGTCCTTTTTTTTCTTCAAAACTTTCAATCAATTGTTCCGCTTCATCAAGCTCGCTTTTATCAATGAGTTCTCTTACAATAATTAGTTCTTTAGATTCGGAGAATAGCATAATTTTATCCATATAAAACTAGTTTTTGAAAAACTTGGATTCTAACTTTCTATTTTTAATTTATATATTAAGAAAATTACCATTATAAAACTAATCAAATTAATAGTAAAAACTCAAACTATAAAGAGGAAGAATAATAATGACTTTAGTTAGACTATAATTTCTTTGCTATATATTGAACCCATCGTCAAATTCTTCCCATTCTTCAGCAGCGACATCAAATCTCTTCTTTTCATCTTCCTTCTTTTCTCTTTTTATTTCACGGCGATCCTTACGGGTAATTTGATCATATCTTTTAGTATATATTTCTTCATATTTCTCTCGTAATGCTTCAACATCCTCTACATGACCGATTCTATCTTCTAATCCATCCTCAAAAAAATAGTTCTTCTTGAATTTTTTTGCAGGAACTCCAGCATAAATGTACCCTCTCTCTAAAACCTGACCCACTGTAGTCACAGAATTCGCGGCTAATATACAATTATGCCCAATATGTGTACCTGGCATAATTATAGCATGTGAGCCTATTCTCACATCATCTTCAACGATTGTTTTTCTGATTATTAATAGATTACCTATGATTACAGCAGATTGTACAATTGCTCCCTGTCCTACTACTACATCTTTTCCAAATTCAACAAACTCCGCATCAACCCATCCTTCGAATAAAGAGTTAGAAATTTTTGTTTTCACACCAAACATTTTGAAACAGACATTATCCATAAATCCGGGAAAAGGAAATCTGTGAGCGAGCCAAATAGGCCATTTTTTTATAACACTCCTGAGACTCC
>JAEOTL010000127.1 GCA_016839845.1 Promethearchaeota archaeon | reverse complement strand
TGACAATGGTTATTATCCTTGTATTCGTTATACCACAGCATGTAATATGCTTGAGGATATAACAAATGAGGAAAATCTTACGGTTGATGCCTGTAGGGATGTTTTAGATGCTGTACATATGGAAGGTGAATATGCCACAAAATATAGTACTATCTTTGATCTCGTCAATCTGAATTGTCATCTTTTCTATAACCACAATTTTAATCAAAATTTTACTTTTAATCTTGGAGAAGAACTTGCGAGCGTCCATCCTGGAGGGGAAAATGTAATAGAGGAAAATGGAATCTATTTTAAAGAAACTCGCATATCCTCTCTGTTTATAGAGGACCTGATAATACCAAGTTATCCACTCCTGTTACTATTTACTATTCTTGCTTTTTTATCAACAATAATCATTTACAGATATAATACGGTAAGAACCAAAACTTAGTTTTGAAGAATTAATTGAAATCTAACTCTTTTTTTAATTTTTTAAAAAACTCTGAATTTACTTTTTCTTTAATTAAATCTAGTTGGATTTAATCAATTACACTCTGAATTAAAATAATTAAATAGATTATGATTGATATCTTAATTAGGAATAGTTCATTATTTCCTCCTATAGTTAGAATTTCATAAAAGCTTTTAATAATATTTCTGATCTGAAATCATGAATTTAATAATAAAGCTAGCTTATTTGTTTGCTCCTTTTATTAGATTAATCAATTTGATTAAAAGGATTGTATCTCCCTACATTAGTCATTTTCGCTCGTTAGAGCCATCTGATACTCCTTTTAAACTAGGGTCATGGAATGATGATGCTCTTGTCCAAACGAAGTATGGTTTAGTATCTGGTTTTTCAGATAAAGGATCTTGGTGTTGGAAGGGGATTCCATATGCAGATCCTCCAATTGGTTCTCTTCGTTGGAAAGCACCACTTGATCCTTCCCCATGGATCGGAACCCGTAAAACAAAAAAGTTTGGGAGTTCTGCAGCACAAGTTATGCCTTTTATAGGTCCAATTGGTTCAGAGGATTGTCTTTACCTTAATATTTGGCGGCCCAAAACCCCAGAGAACAATTTACCAGTTTATTTGTATATTCATGGGGGAGGAAATTCAATTGGCTCATCTGCGGAGGTTGGCTATTATGGTAATGCGGTCATTGAGAAATCTAACTTATTGTATATCTCAGTTAATTACCGTCTTGGACCTATGGGTTGGTTTAGACATCCTGCAGTGACAAGTAATGGTTCTCCTGAAGATAAAAGTGGGAACTTTGGTACCCTTGATCTGATAAAAGCCTTAGAATGGGTACAAGATAACATAGAAGCATTTGGAGGGGATCCTAAAAATGTTACAATAGCAGGGGAATCTGGTGGTGCATTTAATGTTCTTTCACTCCTTATTTCTCCGCTCGCAAAAGGACTCTTCCATCATGCTATAGCGGAAAGCGGATTATCTCTCATTTCTAGTAGTAGCATAGCAGAATCTCAAAGTACCGATCTTCTTATCAATCTCCTCATTAAGGATCATAAAGCAAAGAATCAATTAGATGCAAGAAAAATCATAGATAAAATGTCGGGAAAAGAGCTTAATGAGTTTCTTCGTTCAAAATCTGCATTTAAAATTTCGAAATGTATACCCAAAATGGATTTTGGAATGGCTGAATGGCGCACTATCTTCACTGACGGTATAGTAATACCAAAAGAAGGGTATGAGATATTTTCATCTGGAGATTGGGCAAATAAGGTACCGATAATTATCGGTTGCACGAAAGATGAATTGAAGCTTTTTGGTAATTTTAGAAAGGACCCTCCCAAGAATACAAGAGAATATGATTTAGTTTGGGGTTATAGATCCCTACTATGGCGTGTGAGTGGTCTCGATTCCTTAGTATGTAAGATGTTTTCAAAGACTAATATACCTATATATACTTACCGGTTTGATTGGGGAAGCCCCGATAAAGATGGTATGAGTGTTCTGCCTAAAGAGATGGGCCGAAACTTGGGTGCTCATCATGCTGCAGAAATTCCTTTCTTTTTAGGGATGGGTAATAGTTCAATATTTATGCTGATTGGAAAAACCCACACTAAGCGTAATCGACTTGGTCGGGAAAAATTAACGGATTTGTGCATGAAATATCTTGCCAATTTCGCAAGAACGGGAAATCCAAACGAAAAGGGATTACCTTATTGGTATCCTTGGGATAATACTAAAGGAAAAGATAAAGTTCTTGTCCTTGATGCTGATATCGATGATTTAAGGATTTCTTATTTAGATGATATACTTACTGTGAAAAGTGTTATTGACCTCATTAATTTTGAGCTTAAAGAACCTGAACTAGGAATAATCCTAACCTATCTTGATGAGATATTACCATTTGGAGTTAATGAACCTGAACTATAAAAAAAGTTCTTGTAATTATATCCCACTAATTTTTATATTATCAATGGGCCTATAGAATATTGGAAGATCGTTCGCTTGGTACGCGAAAGGAGATCATATTAAATAATTATGAGCTATATATTAATACACAAATAAAACAATTTTTTTGATCTCTTAGAAATTATTTTAGAGCTGATTGTGTTAAAATGAAAGTTGTTGGCATAAATGGGAGCCCCAATCCAAAATGAAATACTTCACAGTTATTCGAAATGGTTTTTGATGGAATAAAAGAAGAAAATAACGAAGTGGAAATAGAACTAATACAATTATCTGGAAAAACAATAAATTCATG
>JAEOTL010000046.1 GCA_016839845.1 Promethearchaeota archaeon | reverse complement strand
TTAAACTACATATATGGGACATAGGAGGACAAGAAAAATTTAAATTTCTTCATCGTAGCTTTTATGAGGGGGCATTTGGAGCTTTAGTTGTATTTGATCTTTCGAGACATCAAACTTTTTCAAGTATGAAAGAATGGCTTTCAGAAATGCGGAGTATTGTAATAAATGATATCCCTAGTATAATAATCGGGAATAAATCCGATTTAATACCTGAAATTGGTCATACCATAGATAAAAGCGAAGTAGAAGAATTTGCAAAGAAGAAAGACTGCATATATGTTGAAACATCTGCTAAAACCGGAGATAATGTCGAAAATGCATTTGTCGAACTTACCCAGCGTATGGTAAAGAAAATGGGAAAACTT
The DNA here is from genome assembly GCA_016839845.1 of Promethearchaeota archaeon. The sequence continues at coordinate 5,490 of JAEOTL010000046.1, read as the reverse complement.
GTAAGCAAAAATAAAGAGGAAACATAAAATTATTCGATTTATTACATGATATAAATCTTTACTTTAAGTTCATTCAAAATTATTTCTTAGCAAAATTATTAAAAGATTTATGTCTATTTTAAACTTATTCTATATATCAAATTTATATATTCATTTAGTGAAAAATATGAATTTTCCAGAATTAATTGCGATCGGAAGCAATACTTTAGATATTATAATTGATATCGATGATATCTTACGTTTTGAATTAATGGATAAAGATATTATAAAAAAGTACACCGCGATTGAATATTCTCGTAAATTGAACGTTAAAAATGTCAGATTTGTACCGGGAGGATCAGGTGCTAATATTGCAGCAAATAGTTCTATGTTAGGTTTAAGAAGTGCATATATAGGTGTAATGGGAAATGATTTTTCAGCAGAAATTTGTTTAACTGACTTAAGAAAACGAGGGGTAGATCTCTCTCAAGTAATTCAAACAGAAAGAGATACTACAGCATTATCGATAATATTAAGAACTCCATGGGGTAAAGATCGAAGTATTCTTGCTTATAAAGGTGCTAACAATCTATTAAATCCCTCAGATGTTAATGAAGAATTATTTAATAATATCAAAGCATTCGCTTGGACCTCTTTAACTACGGAAGATGGGTGTAAGGCTATAGAAAAAGCAGTAACATTAACAAAAGATAAAGGAGGTATGGTTTTTGCTGCCCCTAGTATGTCAATTATTAAAAATGCTGAAAAATGGGCAAAAATTTTGATTTCAAATTCCGATGTAGTATCAATGAATTTAGAAGAAGCTCAAGAATTTACAGGTGAAACTAAAAAAACTCTTATGATTAAAAATTTCTTGGATATGGGAATTAAATTAATTTCTATAACGGATGGTCCCAATGGTTCAATTATTTCAGATGGAAAGACTATTATAAATAGTGGAGTTTATAGTGCAGGTAAGGTTGAGGATACAACGGGAGCGGGTGATGCTTTTCTGACAGGTATATTAATCTCTCATCTAAATAATTTCTCTCTTGAAAAAACTTCTAAAATGGCAACTGCTATGTCTTACTTAGAGTGTTTAGAAGTGGGTGTTCGAGAAGGCTTACCCCAAAGCGTACAAGAGCTTGAAGACTTTATAATTAATAATAATATCAAACAAGTCATATCCGAAATTGTACAATAAACCAGGTTTTTGAAGAATCATTAAATTTTAATTTTTTAATAAATTATTTTTAATCAGTTTAAGCGCTCTTAGTATAGTGGTTATTATGCCAGGTTGCCATATTTTTAATGGATTATTAAAATGCAAACACTTGGCGGCCCGGGTTCAATTCCCGGAGGGCGCATTTTAAATTAATAATCTAAAATTAAGGAGTTCAATATGAGTATAGATATTTCAGATGGTATAGAGAGTGGTAATTTAACGATCAGAATTCTAACCACAAATACAGCTATTTCAACTTTATTAACCGATGAAAAATTTGAAGGAAAGGTAATACAACCTCATACAAACAGCAGCAAATATTTTGCAGAACATGGAATAGCTATGAGCATTGAAATAAAGCAAGGAGAAGAGATAACTAAATACCTATTAGATACAGGAGGACCAAAAAATTCTATAATAATGAATTCAGAAGCTATGAGTATAGATTTCAAGGAATTTAACAAATTAATACTAAGCCATGGTCATATTGATCATTATGGTGGTTTAATGAATGTCATTCCTAAATTAAAAGAAGGTTGTGAATTAATACTGACACCAGATTCTTATAATCAAAATATTATATTAGTTCCAAAATCAGGTCAAAAGTTTTATTCACCTGAAGTTTTAACAGAAAAGTTCCGTGATTTACAAAAAGAAAAAAAATTCATTTTCAATTTCAAATTGCCCACAATGAACAAATCTTTAATAGAAAACCTGATTAATCAAAACAATCTTAAAATGAAAGAGACCAAGAAACCTATAAAATTATCATCAGGAATAACTACAAGTGGAGAAATTGAGATTTTCGATGAAAATGAACTTACGAAAGGTATATATTTAATGAAGAGTAGGAAAGAATTTGAAAAAAACACCTTTAGAGACGAAATATCAATCTATATTAATGTAAAGGATAAAGGACTTGTAGTAATTACGGGATGTGGACACACTGGAATAGTAAATACGATTAAACACGGACAAAAATTAACTGGGATTAATAAAATTTATGCTATAATTGGTGGATTTCATAAAGAATGGGAAAAAACTGAAGATATTGAAGAATCTGTAAAGTTTATCGAAGGAGTAAATCCTGGAATCACTTGTGGAATGCACTGTACGGGCTTCGAGTTTAATAAAATCATGTCTAGACATCCTTCCCATACATTCGGAATAGTTGGGACTGAATTTCATTTATAGATACAATAGTTTTCTTTAAAAAGATATTCAATCAAAGTAATGAATTACTTAGCTTTAGTTTGGTTGTTAAATTTAATTTCGGTTACAGAGAAACGTTTTTCTTGTATGAAAAGCAAAATAAAAAAAAAGAGATATTTTTAATTTTATTCTATCTTAAGCTAAGTGCGAATTAAGCCTCCAGTAAGACAAAACGCACCACCAATTAAAGGACCAATAAGTCCAAAACCAATATTAGATAATGATAAAGATAAGGAGCCATATGGATCTTCATATGTTAGGATCGGATTAGAGAAAACTTCATAACTTAAACCAATTAACCATACGAAAAAAAAAATAGTAAGTAGCATTATTATCCCACTAAGTAAAGCAAGGCGGTTTCGAAAATTTCTACGAAAACCTAATCCTCCTACGATCAACGCTAGAATTCCACTAATTATTAGCCCAAAAAAACATATAACGAATTCACTGGAACCCGCCGTAAGTTGAGCGCTTATAGAACCATTAATATTAACCGTTATCTCATCTACCAATCCCCGACCCAAATTTGTGGTTCCAACCCAATACCCAATGATCCATAGATTTGCACTCTCAGTCAAATAAGTAAAGGAAGCTGCAGGAGTAGCCATCGATATAAGTGTGATGATCCCACCAATAATAGGGAAAATCCAATTATATTTTCTCCAATTAGCCATTGGATTTCAATTCTTTTTAATTCATTTTTTATACAAATAAGTGTAATTGAAGATGTCAATAGAAAATATTTAAATATTTGCAATAAATACAATCAAATCCCCATTATATTTATCTGAAATTTTAATCAATTATTGTATTATATTACTTAATTTGAATTTTATAATCTTAAAGTGAAAAAGATGGTAGATGTCACATATAATATTGATATTGAAATTTTTGAAAGTGATGGCAATTGCACTTACCATAAAGTTGGTGAAAAATACAAGTATCCAGAGGATAAAGGCAAAATCTGCCAATGGTTATTAGATAGTATGAATTCAATGATTCGAGTCCTTAAATATGGTGGCACTCTTCCATGGACATACGGTAATACTCCCTATGAAAAAAGCATTGATCCAAATGGATTAACAACTGAATTTGTACGATGCCCAGATCCCACAGCTAGAATTGTTGCTAAAATTACTAGAGTCCCAAATTCAGATGAATAATTAATCGGTCCAGAAATTTTTTGATAAGCCCCGTCGTTTATTCCAGAGTTTATTTTTTCCAGAAAATCCGATTATACCCGCCCCTTTATCGGCATCTTTAATTTGCCACATTCCGCTAACAGCTCCAGTTAAAGCGCCAGATAATACCTCAAATCCTTGTGCAGTATACAAATCACATTCAACTCCACGATTAATTATAAATTTTAATTGACGCATACCTTGCTGATTCTTCGAACTTAGGACTTCAAGTAATTTCCCGACTTCTAAATTAAGCTTATCATTAGGAACAACACGATTCCACAAATTCCAATCAACAGCTCTATTTGCCGAATGCAAAGCTCCTATTAAATTTATTTCCTTTGCTCTACGCCTACCTATCAGGCGTGCTAAGCGGGTAGTGCCTCCCCAACCCGGAGTGATGCCAACATCAACTTCAGGCATACCCCATTTAGCTCTCTCTGTAGCAATAACAAAGTCACATGCCATTGTAATTTCAAGTCCACCTCCAACAGCATAACCATCAACAGCAGCAATCGTAATTTTATCTAATTCTTCTAACTGGTTTGCCATATTTTGATAATACCGGACACGACGAGTTATATCATTAGCATTACCCCAGTTCAACATTTCATTGATATCATCTCCGACACTGAAGTTATTTCCAGCACCTTTTATTACAAGAAATTTTATTTTTGTTGAATTGCGAACTTCTTCAATAGCATATACAATCTCGTCTGAAAGCCGCATACTTAAAGCATTCAATACTTTTGGCCTATTTAGAGTAATCCATACTACATTTTCTTTCTCTTCATATATTAGTTGTTCATATTCCATAAATTAAGTTTCAATCATATTACTATTAAAGTTTTTTTTTGTTGAAGATATATTATTGAAGTAATATTGAGGAAATCTCTTAGTATATATAAAACACCGTGAAAGGCCTGTTTCACGAAGAATTTATTTATTGTTAAATCATATTACTATTATATGTCTTCACATTTAGATACCCCTCAAGGCCCTTTTCCTCCCAAATATGAGCGAGCATTTCTAGACTTTTGTCGTAAATATCCTGAACAAGTATTAACGAGCAATTCTTCTATAAAAGAAGGTTTTGAGTATCTATTTAGTGTAGGTCTTACCTTTCCTGGTGCTGGGACTAAATATTCTAAAAGGAAAATGATGAAAGATAGAATATCCGCGTTTTCCCAGGGTAAAGGGAAAATCTCTAGCCTATTATCATTGATGAAGATTTTTCCTAAAATATTTAAAGGATTGAAAAGAAGTTATCGAGATTTAGAACCTTATATTCAAGAAATTGAGAACTCATCATTTAAACGCACAAATTTTCCATCTCCTTCAACTAACCATGAATTATGGGAAGAACTCAACCTATATGCTGCAAAAAAATGGGATATAATTAAAATCGGTTTCACCGAACTACCAAGAGAATTAATTTTTAAGGATAAACTGGTGCTTTTTCGGTATGCATTAGTCTTTATGCAAGAGATGAACAAGGATAAAATTGATCAAGCTCCCTTATCTGCTGCAGGTAGAGAAGTTATGAGGGTATATGCGACCTTGGGACAAGCTGTGAATGAAATAGCGAGATGGTTACGAAAGAAAGGGATTCGTTGTCAAAGTAATCATCCATTGGGAGGATTAGTCTGTACTCCACCACTTGCTGGAAAAGCAGGAATCGGAGGGCAAGGAAGGCACGGGATGCTTATAACTCCTGAATTTGGTTCACGCCATAGGATTGCACCAATTTTTATTGAAGAGAAAACATTCGAGTATACCGATAACTCAGACCACATCTGGATTGAAGAATATTGTAAAACATGTGGCTTATGCCAAAAAAATTGTCCTGCTAATGCAATTCAAGAAGTAAAACGAATTACTATTGACAATATT
>JAEOTL010000412.1 GCA_016839845.1 Promethearchaeota archaeon | reverse complement strand
GTTATATCCATCTGTGTTTTAGACTCATTTTCTTTAAATTACAAGGTTAACAAGGAAACATTGATTATTAAATCTTTATTAGACCTCTCACTAGAAATTAAATTTTTATGCCTATTCACTATTAGATAATTAAGAAATTAAGGATAATCACAAAAAACAATAATCACACATTACTCATTTCTATGTCTATTAATCCCTTTTCCTCAAACGAAATAAGCAATTTAAGAGAGGTACTAGAAAAAAATGGTTGGAAATTAGACGGGGGTATAGAAAATTATTTTCGTTATAGCATAAAAAAAGAAAAAATCCTTGTTTTTACCATTAAATTCCCCATTACGTTACCCATTAGAATTACTGTCCCTTTTGAAATTGTAAGTTTTCGAGTTTCTATAGCATTTCAATTATGGAATTTGAGTCAAAATGCATTTACGACTGTGCTTTATTTATTGAAAGTTCTACGTAACTTGGCTATCTCTTTGACTTTAGAACATTCATTTCCATTAACAGGGAAGGAACAAAACCTTATAACACTTTTAAACTTAATCATCCCTGAGCGTATTAAAGATGAAAACGAAAATACATGGCTTAACCGCATTAGAGTTTCTTTGTTAAATAAACGTGATCAATTAATGGTTTTTAATCTAGATCAGCATGATTTTCTTGTTGATACGCTTCATAATGTTGGATTAGATCCTAGTTTTAAATTGCCTTGGGAACTCAAGGACGGAGTTCCAAAAATTAGGACTTCTGAAACATTGTTTTTTTCAAATGATGAAGAGTTTGATGAGTTTTTTATTTTAGAAAAAGGTTTTTTTACGTATTTTAAGGATTTGGAGTATAATAAATTCTATATTAGAAGTGCGTTTGATAGTTATGCCCCATATGCACTAAATGAATTATTCAGTGATCATCCGGATTTTAAAATAGAAGAGTTAGTGGAAAACTGGATTAAATTTTCAAGACTAATTTTAAATTCAATTATAGATGTTATCGAAAGAGGAAATTTTCCTCAAAATGAGCTTCTTAAATTTCGTCCCTCTAAGGAGTTAAATTTCAAAAGTAAGAATTTTGTAATGGATCAGAACAATTTTCCTTTCTCCTCACTTTGCTATGAAAGTAATATTGCAAAAGAATTATTTCCCTTTCATAATAACTTATTCAACAATCCTCCAAGCAATTTCGAAGTTATTGAATCGATAATTCAGTATACAGAAGCAGAAGAACTCATAAAGAATTATCACTTTGATGAAGCTACAAAATTATTAAATGATTCATTAAAAATTTTTAATAAGAACCAGCAAAAGAAGGTAATGGTTTCAATACTACTGAAACTAAGAAAAATTGCCTCTTTCTTAGGAAATGATGATCTAGCATTAAATTATTTAGAAAGTGCCATTAGTATTGCTAAGTCAGGGGAAGTACCTATAGATTATATAATAAAAATCCATAACAAACTAGGAATTAGCTATTATAAGAACAAGCAATTTGAGAAGGCTCTTAGCCATTTTAAGATAAATATAAATTTCTTAGAAAATGAGAAAATTTCTATTAAAAATAAGGATTATTTAGGAAGTGCATACCTTTATATCGGCCTGATAAACCTTGAAGAAAATAAGATAGTTGAATCAAAAGGATATTTTAAGAAAGTGCTTGAAATTGGGAACACATCGAGTAATGTTAAATTAAAATATTTTCTAACTCGTGCTATACATTTTAAAAATCAAGGAAACATTTCACAAGCGCAAAGATTTTTAAAAGCAGGGATAACTAATGCAGATATTAAATTTTCAGACAATAACCATCAGAATATTTTAATAGATTATCTTTTAGAAATGGCAGAGTTTTATATCCACCATAGAAAAGATTCTAAAAAAGCCCTCCACTTCTTAGGGAGTTTAGAACACCAGCTCTCTCCAAAAGAAATTAATAGAATAAGCCGCGCGATAAGGTGGAATTTACTAATGAGTGACTATTACAATGTTATAGAAGGAGATCACCAAAAATCCCAATATTACCTCAAAGAGAGTAGAAAACTAAAGAGTCAGCTTCAGAAAATAGGAGTAGATAAATAAATTTCAGTAACTTTATTATTTTCTCGAAAATTGAGCTCGTTTAGCTCCAAGACTATCCTGTTGACCCCCAAATCGCCCATTTACAATACGGGTATTATATAATTCTCGAAATCGTATTCTGGGAGGCTTTTTTTTTCTTGAATTTACCCCAGATCGTTCAATTTTTGGGGTTTGCATTTTAACTTTTCCTGCTTTTGTTAATGAACCGTGAGAACCAGGCATTTTTTTTTATTCAACTCATTTTTTTATTTCTACTATGATACTATAAATATATTCCAATTCTTAAATTTTGCTGTCTAATACTTTCCTTAAAGATCGGACCCCAGTTTTTTATTAAATTTAGTAATTATTTATCTAATTAAACTACACTCTTAATAGTATTGAATTATGCCAAAAAGTAGACCTGAAAATAAGAATCCCGAAAAGGATGAAGCTAAAATTCTCTATGGAGATAATCAATCAGTCTGTTTTGCCTGTGGTTCTCAAATTGAAAACAACACTGAAATTTGCCCCTACTGCAAAACAATAATTGAGTAGTTCTATTATCCAAATACCTTTAAATAAAAGAAAAATTACGATCTCTATGGATTTATAAATATTTAAAGGGATATATATGAGTGTAAACAGTAGATGGAAAATTGAAAAAAGGAATAAAGGTACTTGGGCATTATTAATTGGTATTATCACATTTCTGACCATATGGTTATCTCTAATTGTTAATCCTTTTTGGTGGTTATTATTACCTCTCACGATCATTATCATCGTTGTAATTAAATTAATGTCCAATTATTTCTGGTTGGATGAAAAAATATGCCCTCGCTGTAATGCTCCAGTTGGAAAATATAGCGAATACTGCCGAAACTGTGGACTCAAGCTGTGGTTCAGATGTATTTCATGTGGGAAATATATGTTTGTCGATACTAAATTTTGTGATGATTGTAATATTGAATTGAAACATGATATAGTAGAAAAAGACACTGGGAAGTATGAAATATTAGAGAAAGGCTCTCCTCTACCTGAAATACCGAACCACTGTTATAATTGTGGTGCTAGTCTGAAAAATCCCGGGATACTTAAGTATTGCGAAAAATGTGGGGTAAAAATCAGATAAGGATTCGATATTTAAACATCCTTCACTCATATCGGGGTAAAATGTGGAACTGGTGCTTTTCAGGTTATTATTGTTTACTAACCGTTAGGATTTCTTCTACAGATTAATTTACTTTTTTAACTTATCTGAGGACTTTGAATTTTCAAGATACATGGAAAGGTAAATTCAGCGTCTGAGTTCAATGAAAATTCCTTTGAAAATTTTAAAATTAATATGATAAATTCTGCTAAAATATTTTTAAGTAAAACTATCTTCTTTGATTTCAGACATAATGTAGATATCATTGTGTTTTGAAATCACCAGTTTTGAGAAATCAATTAATTCATTTATCTATGTTCGAGATATATGATTTTGAAACGAAGCAGATAAAAGGAGCTAAAAAACCATGCGTATACCTATGCACAAGGAATTAGAACGAGGATGGAGACTTAATGCTGAAGGAAAATTCGAAGAAGCTTTACAAGTAATAACTGATTTTGAGAAGTTAGAAGATATAACTCTAGAAGATAAACATACTTATCGACTTTTGAAAGGGTTTAATTTTTTTAGTATGGGGAAACTTCAAGAAAGCCTTAGAATAGCAGAACAAGATTATCAAGAAAATAAAAGCCAAAATAGAAGTTTATATTTAATCGATTCGATCATGTTAAAATTCCTTACCTTATTCATGATTGGGGGATCAGATAGTCCAATCAACCCAGATAGTGAAGTAAGGAAAGATGTTTTATTAAGTGAGAAATTACTGAAATCCATTACGCGAGAACCTTCCATCGAGGTTACACTGAGAAAGGGTTCCTTAGCTTTTATGAATGGTTATATATTTTATTGGAAGCAGAATTTTGATAAAGCTATAGAACAACATAAAAGAAGTCTAGATATATTTGAGAATTATGAGCTTACATCGGGGATGATACCTATTAATTTGCATATATTAGGGATGTCTTATGCAGCAAAAGGGGAATTAGATTTAGCATTAGACGCTCATAAAAAAAGCTTGGATCTTTTCAAAGGAAATACGATGGGGATCGATATGACAAGAGGAGTAACTTACAATAGCATCGGTGACATATACTTTCAAAAAGGCGTTCTTGATCAAGCAATTAGATCTTTTGAGAAAAGTCTGAAACTAATGGAGCAACATACATTTCCAAACTCTATTTGGTGGTCCGGATATAGTTATGATAGTTTGATAAAAGTATTCTTATACAAAGATTCTTTTGAGGAAGCACAAGAGTACTTAAATGGATTCGACCAATATCTAGATAAACATAAAATTCCAAAAGATTTCTATTGGTATAGATTATCATTAGCACGAGTATTAGGATCACATTCACGTGTCAGAGATAGGGCTAAAGCTGAAAAAGTTGCTAAGGAAATTCTTGAGGTTATGGCTAAAACTCCATCACTCTATATCTATACTAATACATTGATATTTCTTTGTGAGTTATATTTTCATGAATTGAAAGCATCGAACGATTTAGAAATTCTTGAAGACATTCAACCGTTAGTTGATAAGTTAATTAAAGAGTCAGAACGAACAAATTCCTTTTCATTGCGAGCTCATGCTCTCTTGTTGAACGGGAACATATCCTTACTTCGACTAAATATGGGAGAAGCCAGACGATATCTGACGGAGGCTCAACAGATTGCTGATTCTCATAGCCTACAACTTCTGGCAAGAGAAATCTCACATGCGCACGATCAACTGATAGAACAGCTAGATGGATTGGAAAGTTATAAAAAGGAAAAAATGACACTATCAGAACGATTGGAATTGGCATCTTTAGACGATACATTAGACTTAATGCAGGGAAGAAGGGCAGTGAATGCCCCCAATCTCATTGATGAAGAACCTGTGTTGCTTTTAATCATAACAGTTGGAGGCATTCTCCTATTTTCATATCCTTTTTCGGACGAGTTAAAAATCGATGATGAGCTTTTCGGAGGTTTTTTATCAGCTATTACTTCATTTAGTGATGAAGTCTTCTCTGAGGGGCTTGATCGAGCTAAGTTTGGTCAATATACAATTCTTATGAAAGACATCGCAGACTTCTCTTTTTGTTATGTATTTAAGGGTCAAACGTATTTAGCTCAAAAAAGATTTTCTGAATTTATAGCGGACTTTCAAACCAATGATTCCATGATGCAGACATTAGAAAAATTTAATCAGACAAGTCAAGTTATTGAGCTTAAGGATTTTCCTTTCTTTGAAGGTTTTATCAAACGGATTTTTATAAATAGATGAGAGAGTAGAATGAGAAGATAAATTTTCTTTGAAATTTGAATGGAAAGGTAAATTCAGCAGCTGAGTTCAATGAAAATTCCTTTGAAAAAGTAATAAATATGTGAGAAATTCATATAATATAAAAAGGTGATATAAACTATTTCAGAAAAAAGAAAAGAGATATTCGGTAAAGGATCAACTCAAAGAAAATCAATTTATCTTTCTAAACCAAGAATTCCTCCCTTGGAAGAATCAAGCTGGGATGATGATGCTAGAAATTTGATTGAAGGTTGGCGGAAATTGAATAATAGAGAGGATGTCATAAACATCTTAGCTACTATGGCGAATTACTCTAAACTATATAATCGTTGGCGTGTCTTTGGCAACCATGTTTTATATAAATCCTCATTACCAATCAAAGAAAAGGAGATTCTTATTCTTCGAACGGCCTGGCTATGTAATTCGAAGTATGAATGGGCTCAACACAGTCTTATAGGAAAACGAATAGGAATAAACGAAGAAGAGATATTAAGGATTAAGGAAGGACCAGAGGCTGAAGGGTGGAGTTCCTTCGAATCTACATTACTTCGCGCTGCTGATGAATTATATGTTGATTCCTTCATAAGCGATTCTACATGGGAAGAACTAGCTAAAAAATATAATACTCAACAGATGTTAGATGTAGTGTTTACTGTTGGACAATATACTTTAACCGCGATGGCACTCAACTCACTTGGTATTCAACTTGAAGAGGGTATGAAAGATTTTCCACAGTTTTAAATTTTCAAACTAAATTAATTATTATTTTTACTTTTACTCATTAATTAACCTCAAATAGCATGAATAATTAAAAAAAGATATAAATTCCACAAATTCCTTATTAATTTAAATTACCATAGGGGACTTGGTGTAGCCCGGTGGCACAGCAGGCTCCAGATCCTACAAGCAAAAGCTGTACGGTAGACACCTGTCGGTCGGGGGTTCAAAATGGGACGATATAACCGCGTTCCATGGTCACATCCCTCAGTCCCCATCTTTTTTTCATTTTCTGACTATTAGATTATTACACTACTAGAATTGATAAATTTAAAGCGAATTTTTAAGATAAAAATCTATTGAATTTACACTTAAACAGCCTCTCTTTTTTAACTGATCTATAGAAAAAATAAAAAAATTGAAAGATTGAAATCCAGACGTGGTTTATTTTAGCAGGAAAAGTATTTGAGTTTTCAGCTTATCCGGAGGGGTTACCCCAGGATCATCTAGATATATTTCGTAGGCAATTCCTGAAGTCTCATATCCTTTTTTTTCCGCCCATTCAGTAAGGACGTTATAGGTAGACTCCAATTTTTCGTATGCACCTGTATGAATGCAACTGACATAATTCCCAGCGGGAATTTCGCTTGCCTTTATATTATCTTTATCAGGCAGTTTTTTTAACACGGGGATACCAATCTCTATATCCATATTTTGCATATCTCGACTGAAATATCCAGCAAAGGGAACACCTGCGGGATTTTCTCCTAGTTCCTGTAAATATTGCATGATTTTCATATAGGACTCCCCTAGTAACTGAGCTATTTGAAAAAACGACGTTTTTGTGCGAATAGATAACACGGGTTGCATTTCTCTTTCTAATTTTTCACAGTTGTAAGGCATATTACTTTCTCTTATATTTGTGATAGTGTTTTGAATTAATTTAGTAAATAAGTTGACGTATATTTTTAAATTAAACCTTATTTTTTAAAAGAAACACTGTAGTAATTACTTGATTTATCTCATTTAATGAATAAGAGAATTAGTTAAGATTTTTCATTGAATGAAATTAAAAATATTAAAGGGTTTTTAGTCTCTCTTGTTCTTTCTGCTTTTTTTTCTCTAGTTTCTTTTTTTGTTTTTCGAGTTTCTTTCGTCTTTTTGCCTCTTGTTTCGCTTCTTTTTCTTTTAATTTTCTTTCTTGTTTTAACTTTTCAAGCTCTAATTTCTCTCTTTCAATTGATTCTAATTCTGCTTTCTCCTTTTCAATCCTTTCTTCTTCTATTCTAATTTCTTCTTGCCTTTCTCTTTCAATTTTTTCTAGTCGTTCTTTTTCTGCTCGTTCAATTTGTAACCTCTCTCTTTCTTTCCTTTCATTCTCTAACCGTTCCTGTTCTTGTCTTTCCCTCTCCCGTTTTTCCCTCTCCAGTCTTTCCTTTTCTTCTCTCTCCCTCCTTTCTTTCTCTAATCGAATTCTCTCTAACCTCTCGCGTTCTTTCCTCTCTTCTTCTTCGATTTCAAAATACCATGAATTAATTTTTTGACTTAATTCCTGTTTTTCTCTTGGTGACAATCCTAGATTAAGTTCTTTTTTCACGTAGATATTAGCATATTTGCTCATTTCCCATATTTTTGCTTGGTGCATCGTGGTAGCACTAACCCCAATCTTTCTCATACTCTCCCTAGCGATTTCAAAAGCTTGTCCAATCGATCGCATCTCATAGTTTTCAACAATAACCTTTTTTAAATACGTTAAAATTTGCTTAACATCAGCTATAGGTGGATTGGGCAAGGGTTTAAATTCAATTCTTTCTGATTTCATTGTTTCTAGTTCAAATTTTTCTTGACTATAGTCAAGAGTTTCTGGAACTCTAATCTGGGACCCTAGATTTTCTTTTTGTTGAAGATAAGAGGGTTGTTCTACCTTTCTAATTGCTACTGGCGGTTCTTTTTTTGTTTTTCTCTTAAACTGTATAGGCCAACTGGTAAATGCATACAAGCGATCTTCTGCAGAAGCAAAAATAGATTTTTTGGTTGATTTCGTAGAAGCGGATTCTCTCTGCCTAGAAGTAATTTGGGAAGCGCTAGAGTCTAACATAGTTGATGCTGTTTCTAATATTGAGAATAGATACATGGGATCGAATTCAAGATTAGAATAAATGCTTTTCAATGAATTGATATTACTTTCAATTATACTGAGATTTACATGAGAAAGTGTTTCCTGTAAATGTTGATCAGCAGCAACGATAATCCCGTTTAAACCTGCCGCTGAATGTAAGTAGGAATCATCAAGTTTCCCTTTCATGTTCTCAGAAACTAAAATTTGATTATAAAAATCCCAATGAGTACTCAATAGCTTATGACCGTCTTTAGCTATTAGATAGGAATCAACGTTACGGATTGCATCCATCATCTCTAAAAAAATATCCTTATGAGGTATGAATATATTCCTCATTAACGCCCCCTTTATGAAAGTAAGATGATTTTCTGTCTTATATGACAAATTAATCGGAACTTTAATCACTTTTTCTGCGATAATAACATCCTGATCATCTTCTAAAGTAACGTTTGCGGATGTAGCCATATGGTCATAAACAAAGTCAGATAGTACTAATCCCGTTAAAATTCTATTATCAGTAATGTATTTACCAGATTCTAATTCAAATTTTAAAAAATAGTACCCTAAACCGAAAAGGTAATGAAGAGTTCCCCTTTCAACCTCAATGGAATAATCATACGCAGTGAAGAAGATAACTGGATCTGAAATTATTCGTGATACCTGATGATGTGCATACATTCCTAAAGTGGGATATCCTAATAAATCACCCCAACTCGGTATCATGAATAGTGAATTATTGGGATATAGTTTATTTTCCATACGTTGCTTTTCCAACTTTTCTCTTTCGAGGCGTTCTTTTTCCAGCCTTTCTCTCTCCAATCTTTCCTTCTCGAGCTGTTCTTTTTCTAATCTTTCTCTTTCCAATTTTTCTTTTTCAAGATTTTCTTTTTCCAAGGGCTCTTCATCAAAGTTTTCATATTCCATATAATCATCTACTATTTTTCTATTAACCTAATAAAAATATGAATTCCTACATATTTTAATTGCACACAATCATTATATGATTTTTTCTCCGACCATATTCTTGAATTAATTTTTTAATCAAAATATAAATTTTATGATAAAATTAATATGAAAAACTTGTAATTATTTAATTTAGAAAAAAAGAACTATAAGGTATCACCAATGTATCGGATCGAGAAAATTGGGGAGCGCGCGTTTTATGTAAAAGCATTAGGAACATTCCCCCCATCAGTAGCCAAACGCTTTATAAAAGAGTTTACTGAAAAAACTGAGAAAATTGATAAGATTTCTGTTATCGTGGATGGATTGGATTTTATTTTCTTAAATCTCGAATCTTTTGAAATAATGTTGGACTATCTCGTAAAAAATAACAATAGATTAATAAAATCTGCTTGGGTTATTTCCAAAAATCCCCCGTTAGATACAGAAATTCAATTTCTAATAAAAAGAGCTGAATCTCCGAAAAGAAAAATTGTAGAGAATCTCGATCAAGCCAAAAATTGGATTGGGATTAATAAGATCATAATTGAATAAACGATCTTGCTTTCTTTTAAGGAGAGCCTTGCTTTAGCATTTATTTTATGAAGTTTTTCTCAATTATATTTAAATAATCACTAATTCATTATTTATTCAAGTGATAATTTGAGGTATATTAGGAAAACAACCTATTCCAATTTAATAGGATTAAGAGGAGATGTTTTTGTCATTAAGTAAAAATACGCTTTTTAATGAGTTACTCAATAATTTTTTAGAAGTGAATAAAGAAACTGAAGCTATCATTGTATCTGACGAAGAGGGGCTGATGATTGCTGGGGAAAAAAGAGAAGATATTGATATGGAGATTGTTTCAGTACTAACGGCTATAATAAATCCAATATTGGATCGGATACGTTATGAATTTGACTTTAAAAAATTTGGTTCATGCTCATTTGAAACAGACCACAATAGATTAATATTTATATCTGTAGATGAAAAGGTGATGCTCAGTATTGTTTTAAATACTATGGCATCAGTTGAGCAATACTCTCCTTATGGTTATTTTCTTGCAGAGAAAACGGCTCAAATTCTTAATATCCGGGAAGGGGATTATATTCAATTATCTATTCCTGATTTTAAATATGAGGCTGAACAAGCAAAAAGGATGAAGAACCAATTGTATCAATTAGATACGGACTTAAGCGGGAGTTATAAATTCAAATTTATTATTACTGGCGATCATAATGTGGGAAAGACTTCAATCATTCGTCGATTTGCTGAAAATAGATTTTTATCAGATTATAGAGCCACTATTGGGCTTAATATTATTTCACATAACTTTGAATCTTTTGGGAATAATATCAATGTCAGTCTCTGGGATATAGGTGCTCAGGAATATTTTAGAAGATATCGAAAAACTTATTATAGTGGCGCTCAAGCGGGATTTATAGTTTTTGATCTAACGAACAGAACATCCTTTGAGAATATTAAAAATTGGTATGATGAGTTAAATGAATTTATAGATAACAGAGATTTGCCTATTATAATAATTGGGAATAAAAAAGATTTAGTTGAAAATTGTGCTGTTAACAACGAAGAAGCTCTTAATTTGTCAAAGAATTTAACTGGATCTGCAAATCAAAATATACTCTATCTTGAAACCAGTGCCTTAACGGGAGAAAATGTTGAGGATGCATTCAGAATAATCTCTTATAATTTTATAACCAAATGTAAAGAATTAGCTATACAACAGAGAAATCAAGAATTATTGAATGAAATTGGGTATATTTTGCAGTTTCAAGAAAGTTTAACTTTAACTTTCATAACTGAAAATCCTATTTGGAATCCGGCTTTACAAATACTGATTGAAGCAAATGATAACGAGCAAATATTGCATTTTAAGGACGAAGAAGATGAGAAATTCTACCAATATTCCAATGGACTAGTACTTAAAAATTGTATCTATTTTTTAAAGGATGTAAATGATTCTGATGGAGTTTTTTGTATCTTTGACGCAAGAAATAGAGATTCACTTAATCCTAGATGGAAATATATTATTAGCAAAATTATTGAATTTTTAGAGAAAAATAAAGTATTAATTATCGGAATCCTTGTGTCAGAAAATAGTGACTGGTCAAGATTAATCCAAGAATTTCGTATAGAGGAAGAATTAGAAAGAAAAATGGGTTCTATTATTTTCTTCAAAATTGGAAAGGATTACCATAGAGAAATCCATAATCAACTCAAAGCAATGTTAACCGCTATCAAAAATCTTATTTAACGTAGTTTATGTTAGCAAAGAATTAAATTAGGAAAAATAATCCTTTGTGTTTTAAATCATCCTTCAACTCAGAGGTATCATGTAAAACTGTTCTTGTTTTCTCAATTGAACCATTTAATGAGTCAAAGTCATAATGCAAGTTGATGATATTTTGAAGATCCTTTTGATATTGTTCATTTATTAGAAAGATCCTTGAAAATACGTTAAAATTAACAATTTTGACATTCTTAGGGTATTTTATGCTTTTATCTGTAGGAAGATTTATTATTTCTCCATAGTTATAAGCAGGCCATTCAAGACCTACAATTAGGAGTATCATTTCTGGATTTTGGAACTTTTGACAATAATCAATTATAGCTTCAACAGATAAATCTACAGGGAATAAGACTTGGACTGCATTTATATTATCTAAATTGGCTGGATCAATATCTAAATCTTTTGATATTTCTTGGCTATCATCTAATTCAGTAAACCTATTTTGCAAGAAATTATTATCGTTCAAGATTAAACCATTGATTGTCTCTTGGTTTTCAGGATAGATTTCTGGGTTCGAATAATACTTTATTGCATTCTCATCAAAAAATTTCGTTAGCACATTATTTACACAAGCATTTCTTATAGGGACTGCTTCTGCTTTTGATCGTGCATCCAATTCTAAAGCTTTAAAATTTTTATATCTATGTTCTTCAAGCTTATCACCTTCATTGTATAATTCATATGATATTTTAACACATTCTTCATAAATCTCTGCGGCTCTTATGTAGTTATTTGCTTTTAATGCGATTTTTGCTTCTACATCCAAATCTGTTCTTTTTTGTTTTAATTTATCTAATTCCTTGTCTATAATCACTACTTGTATCTCTTTCTTTTTTGACTTTTTCAAAGCAACAATTACAACTGCTAATCCTAAGGGAATTGCTATTATTAAGATTATCCACCATGGAAATTCTGAGGGTGGTTCAGGTGCACCTGCGATTGTAAATGTACCAGATGCAGCACTCCCTTGGTTTTCAGCAGCATCGATTTGATATATAAAGAAGTAGTAGTTTCGAGGAGTTAAATACTCTAATAATTCATAGTAACTGCTTGCTGAGCCAGTGTTTGTAATATTTATTTCAAATACAAAACCAGGGGTAGCAAAAGGATCTGCTTCATTATCTATAATTATTCGATAATAAGCTATCCCAGATGTGTCAGTTCCATCCTCCCAATCAAAAATTAATGGTAAAGAGACTTCTCCTGAGGGATAAGTTAATAATACAGGAGCACTTGGGCTGATTGTATCTTTATAGAGAGTTAAAATAGAAGTATCATTTAAATGACCAAGTGTATCATTGGCAAAAAGATATATCTGAAAAAATCCTTCGGGTAGACTATCCCAAATAGAGCTATTTAACTGAAAATCTCCACCATTTATAAGTGAAATATTATACCCTCCAACCTTACACCATAATTTATCGAGATTAATATCAAACGCGTTTATATTAATGTTCGGGGCACTATTACAATATGAGTAATTATATGGTGTATTTATCGTAATTGTGGGAGCGTAAATGTCTTTTATTATTGATACTTCTGAATATCCGGTTGATCCAATACTATTATTAGCATAAAATCGTAAAGTAATTCCCCCATCTCCATAAGTATCCCAAACTGTTTGATTTATTGAACCATTCGCTGTAAAAATCCTATTTGTCATCCCTCCATCAAGAGAGTACCACATTGTGTCTATACCATTAATATCAGTTATTTCAACATTAAAAGTAGGTGAAATTGTCCCAAATAGTTGATCTGAAACAGGAGTATTAATTATTATTGTAGGTGGATCAATATCTTTTCGGACGGTAACTTCTGAAAAACCTTCATTACCTACCGTATCTTTAGCATAGAACTTAATAGTAACTGTTCCATTTCCTTGAATTTGCCATAATCCTTGACTTATAGTCCCATTTGTAATAACTGTAATATTTGTTAAACCACCATCAATCGTATACCACATCAAATCTATACCACTAACATCAACTACCTCAATATTGAAACTAGGGGCAAGCTCCCCATATAAAGCATTAGGAACTGGAGAATTAATCGTAACATTTGGGCTATCTAAGTCTTTTTGAACAACAACTTCCAAATAACCCTCATTACCCAGAGAATCATTAGCATAAAATTTAATTGAAATACTCTCACTTCCAAAACTATTCCAAGCTACTTGCGATATGGTTCCATTTGTTGTGAAGAAAATCTTACTGCCATCGTTTAACGTATACCACATAAATGCGATTCCATTAGGATCAGTAATTCTAACATTAAAAATGGGAGCACTTCTTCCATATAAATCAAAAGGATCAGGATTGTTAATAATAATTATAGGATAATTGATATCTTTTCGGACAACTACTTCAGAAAAACCTTGATTGCCAATGGAATCATTGGCGTAAAACTTTATTGAAACACTTCCATTTCCAACCCCATCCCATAGAGTTTCTGAAATGGTACCGTTTAATGTGAAATATGTATTCACGCCGTCATTTAATGTATACCACATATAATCAACAGCGTTTATATCTTGAATTTCTACATTAAACGCAGGGGCCGTATCCCCAAGAAGATCGAGATCATTTGGAGTATTTATATTTATCATCGGAGAGACTATATCCTTTCGAACCGTTACCTCTGAAAATCCTACATTTCCTAACGAATCATTTGCAAAGAATTGAATCTTTAGGGTTCCATTACCTATCTCATCCCATCGAGCTTGACTAATAGAACCGTTCACAGTAAAAGTGGTATTAGAAGTGGTAATAGTCCCATTAGTCAATCTATACCATCGTGTATCTATGGTGCTATTATCATCGATTTCAACATTAAAAGATGGTGATACCATCCCAAATAGATCATTATTATTTGGTGAGTTAATTATTATAGTTGGAGGAATGAAATCAATTTCAATTGGATTACTTATTGTGTAAAATGAATTAGGAGAATATTGATTATTATACGTGGCAGAAATCCAACCAGATGACCGGATCCCGGATGATAATCGTATTTCATCGATAGTTCCATCAAAAGTTCTACTTCCGCCACTATAATCACCAACATATAAAGGTTGAGAAGAATCATCATCTGCTGATCCTAGAGGTGTAGGTTCAGCAGTAAGAGATTGAAGAACACCATTTATATATATTGAAGGAGTATTAGATGTTGAACTATCATCATAAGTTACAACAACGTATTGCCACTGACTTAAACTAATAGAATCTTCTGGTGTATACCAAAGTCCCCTTCTTGTACTAAATCCTCGATAAAAAAGTAAATGATGATCCACGGAATCAGCCTCTCCATCTACACACATTACCCAACCATCTGTACCATCTGTAGCTGCAGACTTATCCAGAATCCGACCATACTGTGCACCACCCCATCCTTCTGGATGAATCCATACTGAAATAGTTGCTCCCCCACTGAATAAATTATCTATACTGGTTCCTGAACCCATATTCGAATAATCATTAATTCCATCATAATCTCGACCTCTAGCAATATGTGCTGAAACATCATCAGACTGGAAATTGGTACCATCATTATCATTCGATGTTGAGTCCAATAAAGTTGTATTTAAATGCCAAACGCCTTTATAATTTGAATTCCAAACTCCACTAGGGTTTTGTCGCGATTCCATTGTCAAATTTCCATAATACATATAGATTTTAGTATCTACAGAACTTGAAAGTGAAGGAATTCTGATCCATGCCACTAAACGAGCATGAGAACTATTATAATCATGCTCAAACAGCTCTATCTCATAATCTAACCAATCGGTATCATTAGAAAAGGCAATATCATCCCCGTCTGCTTGTACTTCTGTGCGTAAATCAGAATCATATGTAGAAATCAATAATGGAAAATTTGTAAGATCTTCAGTAACTTGTAAATGATTTATCGTTATTTCTTTATAATATTGAAAATAACGGGTATTTGGAGGGGCACTTGATCTGTAAGGTAATGAAATGTTTTCATCATAAAATTTAGTATCCTTACTATACCAGTTGTTTCTAATTTGATAATCTACTCCGGAAATAATTGGAATAGAAAACGTTATAAAAATAATTATTACTACTCTAAATTTAAGCTTATTCAACCTCAAACCCTTACCCCTATTTTCACTGTGATGTATATTCTTATACCAAAAATATTACAGTTATGTGAAAAAAATAGTGCAAGAAATATATAAATCAATGTAAAATTTTGACTCAAATTTAATTGAATTATAGTATTTCAATCAAAGATTAATCTCATTTTTTAAAATTAATTGCGAATGAAATAATGTCGGATGCTAAAATCTGTAAAATTGATTTCTGAAAATCTGTCAAAAGAAAAACAAAAACAATTGTTTATTATCTTAATGAGTATTTAATCTTTTTTTACATAATTCAATCGCTCTAGGATTAGCATCCACACCTAACCATTTTCTTTTCAGTTTGTGGGCAGCCACCAATGTTGTCCCAGATCCACAGAAGAAATCTGCAACTAGATCTCCTTCATTAGATGATGATAAAACTATACGCTCAAGTAATTTTTCTGGTTTTTGTGTTGGGTACCCTAAATATTCCTTTGATCTTGTCCTTGTTTGATATGAATATATATCATTCCATACATCCCCTACAGGAGTCCCGGGATTCTCATCTAAATACTGCTTTCCCCCTCTTCTTTTTCTATATAGACGCCCATCATCATCTATAAAACGAAACATTTGCTTGATATATTTCTCTCGGTAAGGAATATATTGTTTATTAAACGTATATCTCTCTGATTTTGTATAGTACAAAATAACATCATGCTGACGGACCCATCCTCTAACTTGACTTTTAAAACCGGACACACTCCCTACATTCCATATTATTTCTCTTCTAAAAAATTCTCGACCAAATATCTTATCGCATATCAGCTTAAGATCGAATGCAGCATTGTTATCACAATGACAATAAAAACTGCCAGAATCCTTCAAAACGCGATGCATTTCTCGTATTCTTACTTCCATGAAATTTAAGTAGTCATCTAAAGACTTCCATACGTCAGAAAATTCCTTATAATCTGTTCCCGTATAAAATGGGGGATCAATATAAATTAAGTCAAATAACTCAGGTTCAAGTTGTCTTAAATATTCTAGATTTTCTGAGAGGAAAACTGTATTTACTTTCATTTGATAGTTAAATAGGATTAATAATTCATACCATTATAATGAATTTGATTAAAGCACGATTAAATAAGAATTTCTTGGATGAATTTAAGGATTATGATTTTTCTAAAAT
>JAEOTL010000411.1 GCA_016839845.1 Promethearchaeota archaeon | reverse complement strand
GTAAACCACTTCATAAGATTTTACTCCTTTAAAATCTAATATGCATTATGTGGAAATTTATCACATGATTGTAAATCGTCAAAATCTCTTGGACTAAAAATTCGTTTTAAATTAAGAGATACTTTTGTCAGTTACAAACCATTTCAACTTTATAATATTCAATATCACAATTCCTCCTTAACGATAATTAAATTCCTATTTTCTTTCTCATCATTTCGTCTTTCTGAAGGGGGATGAGGAAAATCATCCAAATTAAGTGCGATGATTATATAAAGAGCACTATCTCCGCCCCTCCCATATATTTCTCATTTGATAACAACTTAATATCCACTAAACTTCTATATCTTTCTCACTTCTGATTGAAAAAGCAAATGTAGAAGATTTTATTGACACAGGAGGAATAAAAAAATATTTTATAACTTTATACTATATAATTTTTACAGGTTATTTTGATATATAGGATCACAAATGCTGACTAAAATCGAATTTCTCTATTTTGAAGGATGTCCTTCGTATAAATCGGCACTTGATCATTTGAAAGAAATTATTGACGAAGAAAAAATAGATTCGAATCTTAAAATTATTATTGTCGAGTCACCAGAAGAAGCTCAGAAGGTAGGATTTCAAGGATCACCATCCATAAGAGTTAATGGGATTGATTTAGAAGATAAGAATGATGGATTCAGTTTCAATTGTCGATTATATAATGTGAATGGAGAATTGACGGGCACACCATCTAAAGAATTTATTAGATATAAACTATTATCTAAGATAAAATAGCAGAAGTACAAAAAAAGCGTAGATTCTAATGAGGAATAAAGTATTTACTCAGTCTTTCTGACAGCTTCCACCCAACTACAATCAATCTCCCCAAACCTTTCTCCAACTTTCGCCCTCTGATCCAAACTGTGGATGTTTCTTAGTTGTTTAATTGGTGGTTTGGAATATATTGTTAGCACTACTGACAATCAAAGGAGAAAGCGGAGTCGATAGCATCTTCACAATCCAAAAATCTCCACCACCACCATAATCTAGCAATTTATCCTTGCTATACATTCTATGTATATGTAGTTTTCTCCGTATTATTCTCTGATTTTTCTTCATCTTTCATCACCTCTGGCATGGCTGACTAATAATTAAGGTTAGAGTAATGGTCGGTAAAACAGTTTTGTATTACACTGTCATCAATAAAATTGGAAAAGTGGGATAGAGAAAAATAAATACTTATAAAACAACTAAATAAAAGGATCAAATAATATGCTTAAAAAATATTTATCTTGCTGTATATCTATGCTAATGTTCTGCTGTCTGATCACCCCTGTTGAAAGAGCCTTGGCTCAAGAAATAAAGAATCTTGATGAAGCTTTTTGGGTGCCAAAAGATCCTCCCAGAGCCTATTATAAATTTGATTACCAAATCGATCCGGATGCACGGTTATTAAAAGGTTTCGGCACCATAAATTGAAAAAATCATACCAATCGTCAAATCTCACGATTAGCGATCGACTGGGCTATTAATGAACGACAAAATATTACTATCCAATCCAATGGAAAAACGATCCCAATATTAGACGATATAAACGGTCAGAAATCCTCTCCACTCATCTTGGATCTAATAGAATCTTTATCCCCGAATGAGGAACTCGATCTTGATTTGAGTTTTAGTATGTCCGACAGCCTGCCTATGATGACTGATTTATCGCTAATTACTGACAGTACCATAGAGAGAATCTCAGTGAGAAGATTTCTACCAACGTTATGGTGGGGTATTTCTACCCATGATGATTATGATGTAAAGATTGCAATACCTGATGATTATGTAATTGCCACCAGTGGTCTACTGGAGCCAAAAAATGGTTACTTCCATGGCGAATCCATCAGGAACTTCGGTCTTTTTATTGGAAAGGGTTACCATTTTCTGGAAAAGGATGCTGCAGGAACACGCATCCTCTGCTGTTATAATAATCAAACAAAGGAGGTTGCACAAATCATCTTAAACACAGCGGTTGATGCTATTACCTTTTTTACAGATCATTTCGGCTTTTATCCTTATAAACACCTTAACATTGTCCCTGGGAGTGCAAGATATTGGGGAGGTTTTAATACCGCTACAAGTATTGCGGCCATTCACTCAATGGAGAGATTCTCTGATAGGAGTGAAACCCATTGGCACACAATAACCGTCCATGAAATAGGGCATATGTATTGGGGAGAATATGTAATGGAAAAAGATTCCCCAGGATGGCTTTGGTTGGGACTTGGCATTTACACGCAGCGAGAATTTGCCCGATACAAACACCCTGGACCGAATAATCCCCATTGGTACCTGTCGAGATATGCAGATGCAATAAAACAATATTACGATACCACCATCGAAGTACCTCCCCATTATTTGGAAAAGATGAATTTATATTTTAACAGCGTGGTTCTTCACGGCAAAGGATACAGCATAATTAGTACTCTGGATTGCATTCTCGGTCATAATACATTTGATCGTGTCGTTCGTCGTTGTCTCAAGGAGTTTGGGGGGCGTCGTCTTGGAGCTTCAGAATTTCAAAATATCTGTGAGCAGGAGAGTCTCCAGGATTTACAATGGTTTTTCGATCCCTGGTTGCATTCCAATACATTTCCATCCTATAAAATCAGTTCTCAAGAATGTCAAGAAAATAACAATACATTTATATCAAAAATAAACGTCGAATGCTTAGGAACACTAAGAATGCCCGTGCCGGTTGTAGCATTTTTTGAGGATGGTAGTAGTCAGTTACAATTTACAGATCGGATGCTGGAAAAAAATTTAATTATATTCGAGAGTACATCACGTTTAAAGGATGTGGTTCTGGATCCTGATACTCTGATTGCCCTTGTCGACCCACCCCCTAAAGGTGATTTCGACGCCTTAGTAGAATTGAACCAAAAAGTCCAGGAATTGCCATGGACAGGTGCAGGTGAAAAAGCCTTAATTGTATATCAAGATGCGATGGAGTTCGGTATGAACAGTGCTATACTCTGGTATAGATTGGGCCTGATACTATATGACGGAAAATACTATTCTGAGGCAATGAAAGCATTCGATTATGCATTAGAGTTAAATGTTGACAATCCTTATATTGCCTTCATTGCATACACATGGAAGGGTCACTTAAATGACATTTTGGGTCATCGTGAAGAAGCTTTAAAATTTTATGAAAAGGCATTAAACGGATACCCGGGTGGTCCTGTGACTCATTCCCAATACAAGATGAAAATCGATAAAGAATGGCTTTAAAAAAGATAAAGATATTAGAAGGAAATATTGATGTACTTGCAACAGATTTAATTCATGGTGGTGTTGATGGTGTTGAATTGATAGGCAAAGTAAGGAAAAGATATCCAAAGATTAAGATATTGATATGTACGGGGTTGATGACTTTACCTGTGGAAGTATATAGGTATGCAGATGATGTGCTGTATAAGCCGTTTGAATTTGATGAGTTGGTGGAGAAGGCGGAGATGCTAAATGGAAAGTAATATATTTTATTCTTTCTTTCACGTATTAATTTTCCTATATTATCATTACTATAATTCCTTCCGTTAGTGTATTGACTCTCAAGGCGATAGAAAAAGGTTAAGCAACGACAATTATTTGTAAAATTTTTCTTTATAATTTAATGGCTTTCGGATTTTATATAGAAATTAAGAGGTAATTTACTCGACTTCATTCCCGCTGACAGCCATTTATTTTTTTATCGCTAGGGGTTAAGGAGGTAGTAATGAAAATAAAAGTTCTATTATGCCTATTTATTCTCATTATTTTGAT
>JAEOTL010000410.1 GCA_016839845.1 Promethearchaeota archaeon | reverse complement strand
TAAAAAAAAGTAGTTGCTTTAGGAGGTCCGGTAGTTCCTGAAGTATACATGAGATAACTTTTTTCCTCAAAATCAATTTCAGCTTCAATATCATCGTCAGGTGATTCCAAGATTTCTTGAAGTGATAACATCCTGTCGGGAATTTTGAAATCTGGAGGTGCTTCATTGATATCTATTATAACTTGTTTGATTCTCGGTAAGTCTTCTTTAATATCCAAATAGGCGTCAATCATGCTCCAATGTATTACCAAAATCTCTGAATCACTATGATCAATAATGTATTGTAAAGTCACCCCTTTTAAAGCAGTATTGATTAATACAGCATACCCTCCAAGCTTCCATGTTGCAAACAATGTAAATAAAAATTCAGGAGAATTAATTTCCATCAACGAGAGCCCAACACCTGCTTTCAACCCAAACTTAGACAATCCGTTTGCCATTCGATTTGAATACAGATGCATATCTCGATAATTATATATTTCATCAAGTCCTTTATCAAAATCTCTAATATATGTTAAAAAGACCTTGTCTCCTACTATTTCAGCTTTGTTCTTCATAATATCATTAAACGTGGTTGTTGCTGTTATTTTAAAATCAGACAAATTTCTACCCTTTTATTTTTTTAATTACTTCTATATGAGATCTAATACACTAACTTAAAGAACGAAATAATAAAAAAGTAATTAATATTAATTCGTGTGATAAAAGCAAACAGATTTATTGAGAAGAATTGATATGACAGAAAACACCAAAGATATGGAAGGAGATGTTGATAAGGCGAAAAGATTCGACAAGATGGATCAACCCTTATCCATTCTACCAATATTAATCATACCTCTCATCGCAGGCGTATTTATAGCCCTTTGTGTTTTCCCACTCGCTGGTGACTGGTTATGGGTTGAGGGTTGGATTTTTGTGATTGTATTTACTGTATTCGCTTTTTTAACTATGCAAAGTTTAAATCGGAAAAATCCGCGGGTGATGAGAAACAGAATGAAATATCGGAAGGAGAAGAAAATGGATGAAAAGAAATCTGAAAAGGCATCAGAATCCGACAAGTTTATCTTACCGATTTTTGGTGTAACTTTCATTCTAATGTTCGTTATCTCCGATCTCGATCACCGATTCGACTGGTCTAAAGCCCTCCCGTTTTGGTTAGAAGTGATTGGTTTTTTAATAATGGGGGTTGGGTTTTATATCATTCATCTTTCAACCCTTCAAAATGCGTACGCTTCGAAGGTGCTTGACATACGGGAGGGGCAACAATTGATAGACACCGGTTTATATGCTCACATCCGTCACCCGTTGTATTCTGGAGCACTCGGAATGATCGTGGGCATCCCATTGGGTCTCGGTTCGTGGTGGGCGATCCTTCCGGCGGTTATCAGCATTTTCGGGTTGGTCTTTCGTATCAAGTTCGAGGAGGATATGCTCATCACAGGTTTGAAAGGCTACAAGGAATACCGGGAGCGAGTTAAGTATAAACTGATCCCCAAAATCTACTAGTCTTTCCACTATAGAAGAAGACTATTACTTTTTTTTCCGTTAACTTGAGTTTAAATTAGATGAATTATGATCATGAAGTATGACAGATCAATATGAGCAAATTTTAGTAGATTATCCTCGACCAAAAATCAAACGAATCACTCTTAATAGACCTGAAAAACGAAATCCCTTGAGCAACATTACTAGAGGGGAAGTTTTTGATGCACTTCAAAAAGCAGATATGAATAGGGATATTCATGTGTCAATTCTCAGGGGGGCAGGTGTTTGTTTTTCAGCTGGATATGACTTGAAAGAACGAAACTGGATTAATAGACCATACTGGACTCCAACAGCTAGCTATGCAAATTGGCCACGGCATGTAAACCATTTATGGAGTATGATGGCGGATATGGCTAAACCAATTATTGCTCAAGTTCATGGTTATTGCCTCGCAGGTGGTTCTGAACTTGCCTCCTCGTGTGATTTGGTGTACGTATCTGAAGATGCGCAAATTGGTTACCCTGCAGTTAGGAGTATGATGCCTCCTGATCTTCAATATCCAACTTATATAATGGGCTTACGAGCAGCAATGGAATTTATGTTAACTGGTTCTGCAATAACTGGGATAGAAGCTGTAAGAGTTGGTTGGGCAAACAGGGCTTTTCCTGCTGATGAACTAGAAGAAAAAACATTGGATATGGCTGAAACGGTCGCAAAAATTCCCCCAGATCTACAAATTTTAAATAAGAGATCAGTATGGCAAGCGATGGAAATTATGGGATATCGAACACAGATAAGAGCAGGATACAATCTTCATACCCTTGGATCTTACCAAAAATCATCACAAGAATTCATGAAAAGCATAAGTCAAGGTGGAGATGCATTAAAGAAAGCTTGGAGTGAACGAGACGGTAAATGGGGAGATTATCGAACTAAAAAAGACGAAGAAGAAAAGTAAATTCCCATTTTTTTTTAATACTCTTCAAAAAAATAAGAAAAAATAAAATAATAGGTGCAGTTTTAGGTAAGAAAATAAAAGAATTTTATCTTTTAACTTCATATCCTGCTTTTTCCCGATCGTAGGTTGGTTCAGTTACTCCACGTTCTTTGAGGAAGCGTTTCATAATTCTATGAACTTTTGATTTTGGCAACTCATCAATAAAATCTATAAAGCGAGGTACTTGGAAGTAGGCAAGCTTATCTTGAACAAAATCTAACAATTCCTCAGGAGTCATTGTCTGTCCGGGCTGTAAAACAACTGCCACCATAACTTCATCTTCAGCATAGTCTTCTCCGACTTGGGGTCCCTTAATCCCATAAGCAGCTGATTCAAGTACCTTATCATGTCTATTAATGGCACGTTCGATGCTCCAGGCCGCAATGTTTTCTCCACGTCTTCTAATTGAATCCTTCTTACGATCGACAAAGAAGAACCATCCATTTTCATCTTTTGTAGCTAAATCTCCCGTTAAGAACCAGGATTTTCCATCGGGAGCTACTTGAATTCGAGAAGCGGATGCTTCAGGATTTTTATAGTAGCTAACTTTTCTACTCTCCTGTTCTTTCTTTTTTACTAGAAAAACGAGCTCCCCAACCTTATCTGGACCGAGTATATTCATATCGTCATCCATAATTTCTGCAGTGGTATCACCATCAGGTTTTCCCATTGAGCCGACGGGTGCAGTGGGATCCATACGTGTGCTTAATCCAAAACCACCCCCATCAACAGCTCCATACCCTTCAAGAAGTTTTAAATTATATCTTTCTTCAAATTCTCTTACAAGTTCTTTTGGACATGCTGCTGAAATAACAAACCCAACTTTATTTTCCTTATCATTAGGTCGCTTTGGCTGTTTCAATAAATACTGAGGCATAGAACCTAATAGGTTGAAGACAGTAACCTCGTACTTTCGAATGATATCCCAGAATCGTGATGCTGAAAATCTTTTAGAAAGCACGACAGGAATTTCTGCATAATAACCCGGCATTGTTGTAATTCCATATGCATTTCCATGGAATAAGGGTAAACAAGTGTATAATTTTGTCCCCGGTGGGTAGAAGCTTATCATATTATTAACAAGAGCATTACCAATCATACTTCCGTAAAAAGATGCGGTGCCTTTTGGCATCCCCGTGGTCCCAGAAGTATACATTAACATGGACATATCAGATTTTTTTACGTCTGTTCTAACATCATCGTCTGGGGCTTCCATAATATCTTGAAGAGAAAAAGTCCCTTCAGGTAATATAAAATCTTCAGGAGCTTCGTTGGTATCAACTATAACATACTTTATTTTTGGCAATTGGTCTTTGAGAGTTATACATCTGTCCACTAAAGTCCAGTGAGTTAAAAAAACTGAGCTATCACTATGATCTGTAATATATTGTAACCCATCGCCTTTTAAGCCAGTGTTGATAAGAACAACGTAGCACCCCAGCTTATGGGCTGCAAATGTCGCAAAAAGGAACTCGGGACTGTTAATCTGAAAAATTGATATCCCGTCTCCTTTTTTTATCCCCAATTTTAACATACCGTTCGCAAGTCGATTAGAATAAAGATGCATGTCTCGATAAGTGTATTTTTCATCTATTCCTTTGTCAAAATCTCGAATAAATGTTAAAAATACTTTATCACCAACTACTTCTGCCTTGCTCTTCACCAGATCAGCAAATGTGCTAGTATCAGTTATTTTAAATTTCTCCTTCAAATTCTTCCTAATTGTATCAATTTGTGCTGACATAATATTGTAAAACCTAATTAAAGTTTTACTGCAAAAAATAGTGTAGAAAATAATAATTTGTTGATTTAATCTATTTTGAAAACATTAAATAAATAAAATAAGGAGTGAGTAGATCTTCTGAGTGTAAGAAATACAAGATTATCTCTTTATTTCATACCCTACTTTTTCACGGTCAAAAGTTTTTTCAGTTACTCCATGTTCTTTAAGGAATCTTTTCATAATTCGGTGAACCTTACTTTTCGGAAGTGCCTCCACAAAATCTATGAAACGAGGTATCTGGAAATAGGCTAGTTTATCTTGAAGAAAATCTAATAACTCTTCTGGTTCCATTGTTTCATT
>JAEOTL010000409.1 GCA_016839845.1 Promethearchaeota archaeon | reverse complement strand
ACATGGACAGGTATCTTACTTGATTTAAATAAAGCCAGCCATAATAACGATAATAATTTTGAATTTTTAATTGGTGGTTCATTTGACGGTAGCGTAGATATTGTTGCTAATGCCTATTTTACCAGAGATTCACTTAATGTGCAATATTCAAAATTCAATATCAGCAATGAAATTTCTCTCCTCACTGAGACAGAAGGGTGGGCAATCAGTAATGTAACGTTTGAAATTTTTGATTGTTATTACACTTCTAACTGGAGCACAGTTAATTTATCGAATCTCACAGATCTTAACATAACTACAAATGAAGGATTCAAATATTCATTAGATTTTGGTTATTCAGATGGAACGGGCATTTTAACAATAGATAATAGAATTATCTATCCGATGGGGAATCAATTTTTATTTACAGTCGAAAGCATTCCCGAGGTGGTATTTAATGCGATAATAAAAATCGAATATATTCAAAGCTTCTATAAAAATTTAATTCTGGAAACATTTAACATTACTAAATCAGTTCAAGGAATTTCAAATGGCGGAACTTTTCAAATAGGTGCTACTGATGGGAGCTGGAAACAAAATGAAGCGGAACTTTTGATCAATACTATTAAGGGCGGCTCTACTTACTACTTTCCTTCAGAAGTTGCTATGAATATTACAATAGGTGGACAAACTTATACAATAATAGATGTCGCACAGGGAACAGGGAGTTTACCATTAACCGGTTTTAGCAAAAATCAAATATTACAAGCAATTATTGAGACTTCGGCTCCAGTTAATTTTAGTTTATTTCTTTCAATAGAGTATTTAAGATCTATATCCCAAGAAGTTACTGGATCATTATCATATTCTATTGTAGAGGCTCCTTCCATTTTTGGAACTGTTTTATATGATCAAGATTTAAACTATTACCTAAAAACAATTGACACCTCCTTACTTGATGCTGATGAATATACAGTAAGATTTTCTTTCCTCAAAAGTCATTATCTTCCAGCGATAAAAGATCTTAGCATAGATGTCTTAAATCGGCCTACATTACTGAATGGCTCTTCGGAATTTTTCAGGACAATACAAAATATTTACGTAAATGACGCTATAAATTTTACATTTCTCTTTACGGATGCATTAAGGGGTACGAAAATCACAAATTTAAAATCCCAATATTATATCTGGGAAAGTTATGATACACTTGGAAATGTAATTGATACAGGCCAGGGAAGTATCATTTCTACTCTTGAAGACACATATATCGTTGATTTTGATACCGAAACTAGAGATGTCGGAGAATATCTATTAGTTCTCACTGTAGAAAAAGACAACTACAACCGTAAGAATGCGATGATACTTTTAACTGTCAATAAAAGAATTATTAATTACACTCTGGGTGAACCCTTTGTTGACTTTAGATCTTCTATTCCTCAAGGGAATATCGTTCCTTTACTGCTCATTCTGACGGATCCTACTCAAGAAAATATACCGTTAATTAATGCAACAGTAGAGATATCAATTGGGGGAAAGATTTATAGATTTAATCAGACTGCTAATGGAACCTATATTTATGATTTCTCAACGAGTCATATAAACACCTTTTTTACATCCAGTACTTTAGCGGGTACTATTAATATCACAAGAGAGGATTACATTTCAGAGGAATTCACAATAATTATCGTCGTCGAGATGGAACAAATTTTTGGAATTCCAACATTTTATTTCATACTAGTGTCATCCGCAATAATCGTGGTTGTGGGTAGTATTGTGGGATACAAAGTTATTCAAAACGCTAAAATACCCACTTTCGTGAAAAAAGTAAGAGAAATGAAAAAAGCCATTAAAGGAAACAAAGATATCTCTGAATCTGTACTCTACAATAAAAAAGAAGTATTTGTTGCAGAAAAAGTAAATCATAAATGGGATAAAATCGGAGTATCACTAAGTGATAAGCTAGATCTCGAAGGGCAGAAAATTAGGAAGATCTCGAAGGTAGAAAGAAGAATTAGTGTCGCTTCTAGATCCCAAGAGTCAAAACCACTAGGATTAATCTTTATGAAGTGGGATGAAAGAGTCGGTACAGAAATTTTAGCAAAATATCCGGAAGAAACAGTTATTTCAGAAAAAACACTCATGCAGATCTATAGTACGCATGAGTATAGTGGAGAAAAGGGAGTAGTAACCCTCAGTGCAGGGTCATTAAATATCGTGTCATACTATTCTGGACCTGAAATACCATACTATCTTGTAATAATTCTAAATTTAGATGATGATCCTGATTTGTATGAAGCAGGACTCCCCTATGTTCTGAGGACGCTCTTAGATAATATTGAGGATGATACATATATACAATTGATTCCATCTCTCTTCCAACGCTTATCATTGTTTCCTTCTCTTAGTGAGGAAGAAATCTTAGCTCTTAATTATCAAGATGAGATGAAACAAATGATCATAAACAACTTAAGAGACATCGGAGTAATTACTAAATCTGAATTATCAGTATGGTTGAAAGATAAATTTGTTGAAGGTTTTATAGATTTAGAAGCAACTCTTTCTGAGATGATAAAGAGAGAAGTGGTAAAACAAGTTTCTGTTAAAGGTTTACCATCAGAGATAGTAGTTTTAATCAATGATTACTTTATGCTTCGAGTCCCCCCAGTAGATTTATACGAGAATCCCACAAAAAACGGTTTGCCAAGTCAATTTGCTAAAGAATATAAAAGTGATATTAAGAGATTCTTCCAAGATTATCGTCCCAATCTAGAGGATAATGTAAAAATCATTGATATTCTGATTAATCCTGAAGTTTACTTGATATTAAAATTATTACGGACCACCATCGCAACTAGAGAAGATCTTGAGAAATTACGCACAAAAGGAGTGAGAGACATTTATGGTGCATTAAAACTGCTTTGGGATGCCAAACTGATTAAAATATTCCGAGATGAGGATAACAATGAGTACTATACGTTGATCTCTGATTTCTATCTCGATTTAATCTTCCCCAAATATCTCTTACGAGCAGTAAAAGCAGCTTATGAACAGAAATCTATAGCTGATAAAGCCTTAATGGAGTATCTCGACATTCTTGAGGATACTTACTATGATTTAAAATCAAAGAAAAAGAAATAATCAACTAACTTTTTTTCCTTTTTTTTTTATTTATTTTATGCAAAATCCAAACCCTCGCAAGGTTTTCATTAAATAACTTTCCATAAAAGGTTTTTTTATTTAAGTCATTATCTTGGATTTTACTTATTCACAATCTTTTCCCTGCTCCAAATTGATTTTTATAAATCCTGCTTCTTGAATGTTTCTTTGTTTAGAGATGATAGATCTATTTACTTGACTCAAATGCTTGTAGGCATTAGCTTTGCCTTCTTTAATATTGGAAATTAGCTCTTCTTTACTAAACCCTCCCGAAATCACTAAAACTGCCTGAAATGATCGATTTGGCTTTAAAGTCTGAAATTCACATTGTAGAGCTGATACTACTTCTCCTTCTCCATCGTATAGTTTATTTGATAAATTTAGTCTGTTTTTATCAATTTTAAAAGCTTTCGTTAGCTGTGTTTCAAAGTGAGTAGATCTGGAAACTGATGAAAATCCGCCATATAAACCAGTTGAGTCATATTGGTACAAAATATCATTATCTTCATCATATCCAGATAGATCATTATCAAAACCTTCCAGACCGTTGATATCAAGATCAAATATGAAATACACAGAAAAATTATGTAAATCAAATGTGGATAAATTCTTCATTGTAAAAAATGTACTGATGTAAGGGACTTTAGGAGGGTTGAAGATATCTATGTATAGTCTGATAAATTCCTTCTCATTTACAGCAATAGGCTCAATTTTATTTTCTTTCATCAATTTCTTTAAATATTCTGTAATATTGAAATCTAATGTTATTCTATTTATACTCGTCCCCGTACGACTATTAACCATATTGTAAATCGGTGTTGGTTCTATATTTTTTAATACAATCGGTATCGGTCCAACATCTTTCCCTTCTAATATAAAACTAAACCATGGACCAGCTAATTCTTGCTCAGTTAAAAACAATAGGTATTTCTCTTTGTATTTAAGTTCTTTAATTGAAAATCCCATCAGATACCCAGCAGCGTTTCATGTGGCAAAAATTTCATTGAACTCGACCTTTAATACTATCTTATTCTAACCTCCATTTATCAATTCTTATAATCTCTAATAAATTTGAATGTATAACCTATGTTTCTTAAGATATAGAATATTTAAAAAATTTCGGTTAGACTTTACTAAAGAGATTCTATTACCCGATAGGCAATATATAAAAAGGTATCATTAACATTCTCACCAGTTTTAGCAGAAGTTAGGATATAATGAAACCCAAATTGCCTTGCTATTTCTTTGATTTCAGCTTCAGTAATTACTATTTGATCAGTTAAATCAGATTTATTCCCAACTATTACTATGGGTATTTTCTTGGGGATCGAATTCTTTATATCATCATACCATTTACCAACGCTACTTAGGTTATTCTCACGAGATCTATCAACTACTATAAATGCAGCATCCGCACCATTATAAAATCTTGCTCTGTAGGGTGACATTTGAAAATTCTGACCCCCA
Organism: Promethearchaeota archaeon; assembly: GCA_016839845.1. The sequence goes on along the minus strand of JAEOTL010000409.1, from coordinate 3,972 downwards.
ATGTCCCAAAGGACAAAGTTCATATTAGTATCATTACTCAAACTTACCTTTTTTTTTGATACCTGCACTCCGATGGTTGATACATAATCCTCTTTAAAAATATTCTCAACGTATCTTTTTATTAAGGATGTCTTGCCTACTTTGTAATCACCTGTTAAAATTACTTTGTTTGTATACTCTCCCCTTACAGACGTAATCGTCCCCGCTCGAGTTTTCGCTAAAGCCTTGATTATTTCAGGGATATCTGTTGAAACTTCTTCTTTTCCATCTAAAATTAACTCAATTTTTCCAGATACATGTTCTGAATAGACTTTTAATTCAATGTCGCTTGTGTTCTGTGCTGCAACTGTAGTAAGAATTGATAAAGGACCCTGAGAGCAATAGGCAAATTTTTTATCACCTGTCGTTGTAATATTAAAAAAATTTCCTTGGGTGCCAAATTCATTTTTAATTCTATCAATATAACTATCAATAACCGCAGAGATCGCTCCAATTATAGAATCAGTTTCTTCACTATCTCCCTCTTTAAATTTCGAAGCCATAATAAAACCATCTTTATCACATATTGCTATACCTATAATGCCTTCAACTTGACGGAAATAGTTATTTATAATCTCTGTTAGTTTTCGCGTTCTTGGAAAATCTTCCAAAAAAAGCTCACCCTTAAAGATTAGTATATTAAGAACATAATATGCTGAGATAATATAAATATAGTTATTAGGATAATACTATAATTATATTTCGGAGTACATCAGCATACCATACTACTTAATAATTGAATAAAAGAACTAAATTATTCATGATACCCAACCCCTCCATCAAAAACAACGAAAGTGATTTTGCAACTTGTGAAAAAAATATTGTGAAAATTTTAGATCAAGCAGTAGAACTCTTTAGAAGAACCGATCTTCCAGAGCTCGCCGATAAGTGGGATAGGATTTTAAATACTTATCGCTCACAAAAAACATTTAATTGAAGTAATCTGTTGTAATCTCCTCAAGAGATAACAATTTTCATTTTTTTAAATATCTTAAAAAAGAATGTTTTAAAGGGTTCCTTTAGTAGAGGGGATCTCATCCGAAATGATCTTCTTTGCTTCTCTGATTGCTCGAGCCAATGCTTTAAATGCGGCTTCTACTTTATGATGTTGGTCTTTCCCGTATAATATATGGAGATGTAGATTCATTTTAGCATTTTCTGCAAAAGAGTTAAAGAAATGTTTAATATCTTCAACTGTAACATCCTCAATCTCACATTCATTTAAAGTTAAATCTAGAACTAATGATTTTCGACCACTAAAATCTAAAACACACCTCGCAAGGGTTTCATCCATAGGAATGAAAGCAGAACCATATCTATTAATGCCCTTTTTATCGCCCAGAGCTTTTTCAAAACATTCTCCTAGTGTAATTCCGATATCTTCAATGATGTGATGGGTAAGATCCCCTGTAGCTGAAAGGGTGAGATCAACGCTAGAATGTCTTGCTAACAAATTTAACATATGATCCATGAATTTAAAACCACTACTGATTTGGTTCTTACCAGAGCCATCCAAGTTTAATTCTGCTTTTACTTCAGTTTCATTAGTTTTACGTATAACTTTCGCAATTCTACTCAAAGAGCTTTCACCTATTAATAATATTAAAACAAAGATTATAATTTTTAGGTATTTTATACTAATTCATCATGTTGAAAATTTCTTTTATTGGAGCCGGATCATTAGTTTTTGGGAGAAATGTCCTTACTGATATTTTAACCTTACCCTCCTTTCGGGATGATACTCTTATTTGTCTTGAGGATATTGATCCTGAACGATTAGATTTGATGTATAACTATATGCAAAAATATAAGGAATGCTATCCAGAAGACACAGAGGGGATAACATTTGAAAAAACTACTGATCAGAAAAAAGCGGTAAAAGACGCAAAATATATTATCTGTGCTGTCCATATAGGAGGATTAGATGCATTTAAATTGGATATAGAGATCCCTTATAAATATGGTGTAAGCCAAGCTATTGGTGATTCACTAGGTCCAGGGGGAGTATTTCGTTTTCTTAGGAGCGTAATGTTTTATAAATCGCTGTTAAAAGATATTCAAGATCATGGGTATGGTGTTAGCAGGGAGGGCACTCTACCATTAGTACTTAATTATACAAATCCGATGGCTATGAATACGTGGCTCTGTAATGAACTCCTGCCTTCATCAACAATAGGGTTATGTCATGGTGTTCAAGGCACTGCTTCCTTCTTAAGGTATGTTTTTAATTTGAACGGCAAATTTAAAATACCATATCAAAATTTTAGCTATTTGTGTGCGGGAATTAACCATATGGCTTGGTTTCTTGAACTGAGATATAAACATCCCGAAAATTCTAATGCTGACTGGGCTGATGCGTACCCTATAATAAAAGAAGCAATAAAAAACAATCAAGAAAGTGTAAGTATGGAAAATTTACGCATTGACATGATGGAAGCAACAGGTTACTTCATGACAGAATCATCAGGTCATTTGTCTGAATATATTCCTTATTATCGAAAAAGAGAAGATCTTCTAGAACAATATAAGGGAGCCGATGGTGGACATGCAAGCTTAATTCACTCTGTCGATTATAACATGCAAGTTAAAAATCAAGGGAATATGGAAAATGACTTTCTAAGAAAAATGAAACGTGCCAAACTTCCATATAAAAAGAAACCGTCGGGAGAATATGCTTCCGAAATAATTAACGCAATAGAAACTGGGAATCCGTTTCGATTCAACGGTAATATATTAAATATTGAAGGAGCTCTCATTACCAATCTTCCAAAAAATAGTTGTGTTGAGGTACCGATTTTTGCAGATAAGCACGGGATACACCCACAAGGAGGAATAGAATTACCAACAGTCTGTCAAGCATTATGTATGTCGAATATAATGGTTCAAAAAGCAGCAATAGAGGGAGCTCTTGAGTTAGATAAAGAGAAGATATATCATGCAATTCTGTTAGATCCTAATACTGCAAGCGTGTGCTCTCCAGCAGAAATTCGCGACATGGTCAATGAGATGTTTGAAAAAGAAGCAAGATGGATACCACGGTTCTAGTACTTAAACAATAAGATTTAAACATTAAATTATCTTACTCATTTACCGAGTACGAATATGGATACAAAGAAATATGGAGTATGAGATTATAAATACTTTCCAACCCAAATTTATATTAAATTAAAGTTTCAGTGGTTGATTTATTTAGAGAAATTCAATATTTTAGATGAATAATATTATGATCTTCAATGTTGTGCTGATAATAGCGTCAATTTGTGTATCTTCAATCGGTATCATCTACGTCAATTTGAACCGAGAGAACTACGGGACGACAGCAAACACAATTATAACTATTTTGTTATATGGTTTTTTTGGGATCGTTTTCTTTACTATTTTTAATCTCTCTACAGAAATATATTTAGAAGAAGAAATTGCTTTAGCGCTTTGGAAATTTTCAATTCTTCTTTGGATTGTTTCCATTGCCCTGTTAAACATGATACAGACATTCATAATTAAATTTAAAACTTTAGCCATTATCCCTTCAACAATGTATGCTTTGATAGGGGGCATGATCTTAAGTCTTACTTTCCTTTCGAATTCGATAAATATCTTACCTGGAACTTTTTTTGACTTTCATTTTCAATTTAACAATATGCTATTATTTGGAGCAATTCTTACATATAATATCTTAATAATTATTACAATGTGGTTTAATTTTATCAGAGGTTATTCTAAACTACGTAATATCGAGTTAAAAAGAAATTTAGGTATACTTACAATTCAATTTACTTTAATCATTACTTTTTTTACTCTATACCTAATTTTCCGTAGCATAATCATTAGATACATTTTTCTTATATTTTATTTAGCTGGTTCACTAACTGCTTTATTAAACATTATAAAGCGACCAGCTTTTCTTGTAGAACTAACTAACAAAGTATATGATTT
>JAEOTL010000408.1 GCA_016839845.1 Promethearchaeota archaeon | reverse complement strand
TTTTTAGGATCTTCATAAAATCCTTGTTGAAGCATCATCTCTTCACAATAGTGAGCCCATCCTTCTACAGTTTCCAATGCATAACTAAGTAATCGGGAGAGAGGAGCATACTCATTATTACAAGCAAAGTCTAGGTGGTGTCCTGGATAAGCTTCATGAACCATAGCATTTGATACGATTGTATAGGAATGTCCCATTGAATCTTCTTGATTTTGGATAGGAGTAATTATATAAATTCCCGGTTGCTCACTTTGAAAATAAGGTGCAGTCCGATAACCCGCGCTAGGGAGGGTATGGACAAGGTAAGATGGGGTTTCAGTAATCACCAAATTCTCTTGAGGAAAACTAGCAAGCTTAAGCGATTTAACAAACTTCTTTGCTCGTATTGATTCACTGCGTGCATATTCAAGCACTTCTTGAAATGAAGGAATACTATCATTTTTGAGAACATTTTTGATTACTTCAGCAAGTGGTTTAGTAGGATCAATCTCTTTTGCTAATTGTTTTAACCTTTTTAATAACAAATTGAATATTTTCATTCCTTTTTTAAAAATTGTGGCTCGATCCCATGGAAGTTTTCGTAAGTTAAGCAATTTATCTAATTTTTCCTGTCCTAATGCCCAAGCAAATTCACTCTCATCTACCGGTAAACTTCTAATCCATTCAATATGAGTTTGAATATCCAATTCCGCTTCCTTAAAGGCTTTTTGAAGCTTGTTTTTAAGGGATTTAGTTACTTCTGTCGTTATATTAAAAGCTTCGGAAAGTGTTTGGAAAAGATTAGAGGTTGCCTGAACTTGTTCTAAAGCTCTATCTCTCCAAATTATTGGAATAGGAGTCTCATCAAAACGAGATTGGAATTCTTCTAAGTACTTAGGTAATTGTGTTAAATAGGTAATGATAGCTTCGGCAACACTGGTAACTGGTCCCTTTCGTTGGAATAAAAGGAAAAAAATATCCTGATAATATTGAAATCCGTTAGGTTCTCTTTTCCATAAAGGAAACTCCCGATGCATGAATAACTTAATATTGTGATAGTATTCCATTGCTTTTAGTGATATTTGGTTTTCAAAACATAATTTTTCTATATCCAATTGCTTAATTTCAGTAATCCATTCACTAAACCACTTAAGGTTCTCCTCGATATGGTCTGCAGTTCCAGATTCTACTACTTTTTCATATTCTTCTTTACCAAATATAACTGCCATTCTTGGATTACGCCTAAGGTATTCTTCCATACCTCTACTGATGATATTTTCAAATTTTTTGTTCTCATCCATTATCTTTTCGTCTCATATACATATTAGATTTATATTGAAAGATTTTCTACATTAGATTCAAACCTAGTGAAATAATATTAGAGAATTGTTAATTTAAAATTTACACAAAATAGAGTTACATCTATCATTATTCAGCATTCAACATCTTTTTAACCTCTTCAGGATTGAGATAACGGTAATCGCCGTATTCTATAACCTTACCTAATTTTGTAGACACAATCCTAAGGTATTTGTCAATTCCAAATTCCTTGATACACTGTACAGAACCTATACAGATACCTCTAAAAGCAGGATCATTACCGTTTTCAAAAAAACCGTTATTGCATGGGAAGTCTATGCATTCCCAACATCCTTGAAGTGCCCTATTATTACAACAAGTACGCTGGTAACAGTCTTCTGGTCCACTTCCGCCCCTGCAACCAGGTTGACAAGCGTTTTTGCACATGCTACACGCCAGACCACAGTAACTCACCTCTACTATTAACTTTTGGCTTTTCATCTTAATAAAATTATCAATTCTATTATTTAAATTTTGCATAAATATCAGAAATTAAAAAAAAATGAGAATTTGAATAAATTACTTTTTATAAATCGCCTCTATCCTTGTTCTCGGGCAGCCATAACTTCTTCAAAGGAGTTTACAAAACCCATTTCAATATTATATCCTTCGATTGCTACTAATTCTTCCAGAAGGGGATCAATATCTAATAATGCTTGACCCAGTTTTTCTATTTCAACTTCCAGATATGCCATTACTTTAATACCTTCCTTAGCCGCTTTCGAATATATTTTAAATGACTTAATAGTTGAAGGCAAACCTGGATCTTTCATAAGATCAAGAAATTTTTCAGTAACTTCTTCGTTTATATGTCTTGGATACCAAGAATTTATCTCGATATGGACCATAATTTTTTCATCTATTTTTTTTCAACTAATAATTGAATTTCTAAATTAGATTCGCCAAAATTTAATTTAGTAAGTATAATAATTCATGCGTTTATATTTAACATTTATGTCACTAATTAAAGGAGAGAAACGCAATCTAACTTTTCTTATATATTAACTATTGCTTCTTTAATTTTATTAAGGGCGATTTCTAGGGTTGATCTAGGGCATGCAATATTGATCCTTTCAAATCCCTCCCCACCCTGCCCAAAAATATACCCCTCATCCAGAGCGACTTTTGCTTTCCCCCGCATAAATTTTTCCAATTCTTTAGATTCTAAACCTAATTCGCGAAAATCAAGCCAAATTAGATATGTTCCTTCAGGTTCTATTACTTTTATTTGTGGGAGATTCTTTTTAATATACGCTTTTAAAAAATCCAAGTTTCCTTTGAGATATTGTAGCAAACCGTCCAACCATTTCTCACAGGTTTCATCTTTATAAGCAGTTTCCATCGCTGCCACTGCAAAAAGGTTTGGGCTACCAACACCATGATTTGCTTGGGTATTTCTAAAGGTTTGACGTAATTTCTCGTTTGGGATTACTATATTTGATATTTTTAGTCCAGCCAGATTAAATGTTTTACTTACAGATGTACATGTAACTGTGTTTTGAGCGAACTCTTTACTTAATGTGGCAATATTTGTGTGCTTATATCCGGGGAAAATCAAATCACAGTGAATTTCATCTGAGACGATTACAATGTCATTTTTGATACATATATCCCCAAGATGTTTTAATTCTCCCCTAGTCCAAACTCGCCCAATAGGATTATGTGGATTACATAAAATTATCATTTTAGCCCTTGGATCTTTGACTTTTTTCTCGAGATCTTCAAAATCCATTGTATATTGGTTACCAGAGAACTCTAAAGGATTTAAGAGGATTCTGCACCCATTATTTTCAATAACGGGATAAAAAGGATAGTAAATGGGATTTTGCACAATTACTTTATCTCCCACATTACAAAATGCATTAACAGCAACATCTAAAGCTGGTATAACACCAGGGGTTTGACATAACCATTTTTTATCTATGTTCCACCCATATCGTCTCTTGAACCAACTTACAACAGCGTCAAAAAATGAAGGAGGGATTACTGAATACCCAAATATTCCATATTCCGCTGTTTGAACTAGTGTATTGATAATAGGTTCCGTAGTTTTAAAATCCATATCGGCTACCCAAAGAGGTAATAGATCAGGATCACCAAAACCCTTTTCTAATATTTTCTTGTCCCATTTTGCGGAATTCGATTTGCTACGATCAATAACTTGATCAAAATCAAAAGAAGTATCTCTTCTACTCATTTTTCTTAGTAACTAAGCATGTAATATGCATTTAATTATTTTTCAATGATATATTAGATTATCGTAATTTTTCTTGGGATTCGTAAAATGAAAACCTCTCGATAAAAATTAAAATAATTCTTAATTTTTGTGTAATTAATTGTTCTCATAAAAACTAATTTTACTAAATCATGAAAGTATTGGTTGTAAATTCCTATATTAAAAATTGGCTTGCTGGCCAAAAGGAGCATTTACCGGATAATGTTGAAA
>JAEOTL010000126.1 GCA_016839845.1 Promethearchaeota archaeon | reverse complement strand
TATTATCAGAAAATTAATTTGATTTCTGCTGGTTCCTTAATTATCTACGTTAAAAGCGATCCAATTTCAGATGAGTTTGTACTAGAAAAAGATCATCCAATTATAAAAAAATACTTAAATCCTGAGGAAATGAATCTTGCTTTCCGAGGAAAAGAAAAATTTATACTCCCTATGATAACTGATTGTAGTATTTTTGATGCTGAAAACAACCATGAAATTAGTGTAAAAATCGATGATCTTTTCCATTCATTAAAAAGCTTTCTTGCGGTTGCTGAACCAAATATTCTTTTTACTCTTAAAGCTCAAGGAGACAATGAACCTGATTTACTTTTTACTTTCAACATGATGCCTGAAATGCCAACGAAATTAGATAAAAGAGTATTAAAAATCGATGTATTTCTAGATAGTGAGCACCTAACAAATGATATTACATACATCAGACGGGAAGAAAATTACAAAATCGAATATCTCCAAGGAATCAAAAAAGTGAGTCATTCTGAAATATATAAATCCGCTTATTCTCTAATAACCCATGTTAAATCTTTAAATGAGCCATAAAAGTATCTTTTGATTATCTAACCAACATACACCGGCATTTTCGGTTTAAAAAACAGACAAAAAAGTACATATGCAATTACTTGTATTAACTGAAATTATAATATTCGTCAGAGATTAAGTGGTTAACACCATTAAAGGATTAATATAGGCAATTTATAAAGCATCCGACAAATTATATTTAATAGAAATATCGAAGCTTTAAGTTTAATTATTACCTTAAGCTCCATGGGTTGATTAGTATGAAAATCATTACAATTAATTTACCAGAAAAATATTTACAAGCAATTCAGATACTAAATGACATGAATATTTACCCCTCTCGAAGTGAGGCAATACGAATTGCCTTACACGACTTCCTGGGTAAAGAACTGAAAATGTATGATGATCTTGAGGATGAAAGTTTCAAAATTCTTATTCGCAGTAAAAAAAATAAAATTAACTAATAATCCTATTTTTATTCCTTTTTTAGTATAGTCTTAGATATATGCAGATATCTACGTTTAGCAATGAAAACGTTAAAACTAAATAAATTTAAATCAAATTAAATTTAACTCCAATAGGGAAATTATAATGGATATTGATAGTGATGTTTGTAATGGATGTGGGCAGTGCATTCTTGTATGCCCAGTTCAAGCAATACATATGATAGACAATAAAGCCTACGTTGATGAAAACTGTTGTGTAGAGTGTGCAGTTTGTATTAGGGAAGCTAACTGCCCAGTAAATGCGATTAAGATGAAAAGATTGCAATGGCCAAGATCTGTTCGTATTCCCTTTAGTAATGTGCTTACTACACATAAGATAACGGGGATCGGTGGTAGAGGTACGGAGGAGATGAAAACAAACGATGTTACTAATCGTTATAATGCTGGAGAGGTAGGAATAGCCATAGAATTGGGGCGTCCAGGAGTAGGAACAAAACTTAGGAATATCGAATTATTTACGACGAAACTTTCTGTAATTGGGGTGACTTATGAAGAGAAGAGTCCTGTAACTACTTTAATTATAGATGGTGAAGGACATATAAATGAAGAAATAAAGGAAGAACGCGTCCTCTCAGCCATTATAGAATTTAAAGTGCCCTCTGAAAAACTACCTTTAATTCTAGAAGTAATTAGGACGGTAGAAAACGAAATCGATACTGTCTTCACAGTGGGTTTAGTTTCAAGAATGGAAGGGATTAATCCTAGTGAATTTACAAATCATGTAACCAATTTAGGTTTTCAGGTTAGACCTAATGCCAAGATAAACATTGGTTTAGGAAAACCATGAGATGAAGGAGGAATAAAAATGACTCATACATTACACAGGAAAGGAACTGTAGAAGATTTAAAGGAAGACTATGTTATGTTAGCCATGTTTGCTGCAGGAATTAACGATAGTTATGATGATTCACATCAAAAGATGGTGAAAATAGGAGAAATTATGAAAAAATATAATCCCGTAAACATAATATCTGAAGTAGTTTGGGCTACTACCTCTACTGTCACAGCTGCTTTTGATAACCTTGAATCAGTAAAGAATATAATTCGAGAACTCAAAAGAGAAGATTTTGGGATCTCAATTGTAGTAAGTGGATTAATATCTGAAATAGAAGAAGCTCTCAAAGAACTTGAATTAGAACCGCATACTATTCACTTCTCATTAGGGACTTTTTCTAGACCTAAAGTAGAGTCCTTACCTTCTGAAAAAATATTAGAAATTACTACAATGTGCGGTCATCATACAGTTTCCCCCCAATCAATTACAAATTATGTTAAGCTAATAAAGCAAGGAAAAATAACTATTGAGAAAGCAGCTGAAAAGTTAACAAAACCTTGCGTGTGTGGTATTGTTAATACTAAACGAATAATTAAAGTACTTAATACTTTAATAAGTGAAAAAAAAACCTAATATCATTGGATCACAGCTCAAGATATAAATACCCAACTATTTTATTTTCAATTAGACTCGAGCTTTTCATATTTTTTTTTGATAGATTTAATTTTCGAGGTATTTTTTATGAAAATCGGAATAATTGGAACTGGGAGTATGGGAAAAGGTTTAGGGTTTATTTGGGCAGGAAAAAACCATGAGATTATATTCGGATCACGAGATCCTGTCAATGCAGAAAAACTGGCAAAATCCTCAGAGTATAAGGTAAGTGGTGGGACTTATGAAGAAGCAGCTCAATTTGGTGAAGTTATTGTTCTTGCAGTACCCTGGTCAGCCGTAAAAGAAACTATCGAAGTTGTGGGGGATCTAACCGGGAAGATAATTATTGATTGCACTAATGCCGTAGCACCGCATTTAGGTGGTTTGTTATTAGGACACACAACGTCAGCAGCAGAAAAAATTGCTGAATGGGCTAAAGCAGCAAAAGTTATAAAAGCATTCAATTCTCTCGGTGCGGAAAACCTAACCAAACTGCAGTACGGCTCACAAAGTGCGAGTACTTTCATCTGTGGAGATGATATGGATGCAAAATCGATTGTTCGAAATCTAGGAGAAGAGTTAGGCTTTGATGTGGTCGATGCCGGCCCTCTGGAGAATGCTAGACTTCTTGAACCCCTTGCTATGCTTTGGATCGATTTAGCATATAAACAGGGCATGGGCACAGACATCGCTTTTAAGTTACTACGAAGGAGGAAAGCAAGATAATTTTATAATCAATTCTAATCTAAGCTTTAACTTTTTTATGAATAGTACGTCACCCTAAAATCTAAAGATAGTGGCATTCAAGTTTTATAACTTTATTCATTGAATTAACATAATAATGTTAAATACTCAAAATAGATTATATTTTAATTATTAGAGTTTGGGAGATTAAAATAATGAATTTAGGAATTAAAGATATAAATTCTCATCTGACTCACACTTATTCTATTGTAGCAAGAGATCCAAGTACTGGAGAAATGGGAGTAGGTGTCCAAAGCCATTATTTTTCAGTAGGATCGGTCGTTGATTGGGGCCGTTCTGGTGTTGGTGTTGTAGCTACCCAGTCCTTTGTAAATAAATCTTTTGGCTTACGTGGTCTCGATTTAATGGAACAAGGGAAGACTCCTGAGGAGGCATTAAGAGAATTACTCTCAGATGATGAGGGAAGAGAAGTAAGACAAGTTGCTCTATTAGACTATAAAGGTCGGGTTGCAGTTCATACAGGATCAAAGTGTATAAAATATGCTGGACATGTGAATGGAGAAAATTTCTCAGTTCAAGCAAACATGATGTTAACAGATAAAGTATGGCCTGCTATGGCATTTGCATTCGAAAATAATAAAGGATTACCCTTACCTGAGAGGATAGTAAAAGTTTTAGAAGCAGCTGAATCAGAAGGGGGAGATATAAGAGGAAAACAATCAGCTGCATTGTTAATTGTGAAAGGGGAGTCATTAAAGAATAAATGGGATGATCCCGCTATAGATATAAGAGTTGAGGATCATGATGAACCCCTAAAAGAACTTAGAAGGTTATTAAAACTTTGGAGGGCGTATGAAAATATGGACAAAGGAGATGGTGCAATGGAGAAAGGAGATGTCAATGAGGCATTAAAGGAATACAACGCTGCACGAGAAAAAGTCCCTAATAATATTGAAATGATGTATTGGACTGCAATCTCTCTTGCTAATAGTAATAGGCTTAATGACGCATTACCTATGTTTGCAGAAGTATTTAATGCTGATAATAACTGGCGAATTCTCACAGAAAGACTTCCTGAAGTAGATTTATTGAAGGTATCAAAGGAAGAATTAAAAGAAATTCTAAAACTAACGTGAAGATAATGAAAGTTGCGAGATATTTTAACAATAAGGATGTAAGAGAAGATGAGATTCCTAAACCTGCTATTGGTCCAGGAGAAATTTTAGTTCAAGTAAAAGGATCGGGAATTTGTGGTTCAGATATACTTGAATACTATCGCTTCGCTAAAATGAAGAAACTCGGTGTTGATTCATTGATATTGGGTCATGAAATTGCGGGAGATATTGTTGAAAAAAGTGATGATGTGAAGCGTTTGAAGGTAGGGGATCGCGTTTTCGTCTCTCACCATGTCCCTTGCTTTGAGTGTCATTATTGTAAGCAAGGTCATCAAACTGCATGTGATTTACTTCATAATACTAATTACGATCCGGGGGGTTTTGCTGAATTTGTTAGAATACCAAGAATTAACATTGAAAAAAAAGGAGTATATGTTTTAGATGAGGATGTTTCCTATGAAGAGGCAGTTTTTATAGAACCACTAGGTTGTGTGTGTCGGGCACAAAGACAGGCTGATGTAATGGAGGGAAAGACAGTTTTAATTCTTGGATGCGGGACTTCAGGTATTCTCCATATCCAACTAGCAAAACTTAAAGGTGCTGAAAAAGTCATTGCAACCGATATCAATGAGTACAGTCTTCAAAAAGCAAAAGAATTTGGTGCAGATGCTGTATTTAATGCAAACGTGGATCTTCCCAGTAGAATCAAAGAAGTAAATAACTCTAGGTTAGCAGATATAATAATAGTATGTACTGGGGCTACATCAGCAGCAAATCAAGCTTTAGAGTGTGCTGCCCCAGGAAGTAAGATTGTATTTTTTGCTGTTCCAGAGCCAGGTATTAATCTTGAGGTACCTATTAATAACTATTGGAGAAATGAGATTACCATTATGACATCCTATGGTGCAGCACCACAAGACCTCGATGAAGCATATACGTGGATCCAATCAAATAAAATTAATGTAGTGGGCTTAATTTCACACAGATTTCCTCTTAGTGATGCTACAGAGGCATTTAAAATAGTTTGTGAAGCGAAGGAGTCTTTAAAGGTAATTCTTCAGCCTTTTTCATAAATATAAATGATTCTGGGTTACTAAATCTGAAAAAATCCTAACAAAAAAAAAAAAGAAAATTATTTTATAATCCCTTAGGTCCTTCTTCATAAATCTTAAAGGCTTCATCTACAGAATTATTGTCATGTACAATAGACCGAACTGCTTTAATCATTCCAATAGGAGAATCACTTTGAAAAATATTGCGCCCCATATCGACACCTACAGCACCCCCATCAATAGCATTTTTAGCCATTTGGAGAGCATCGTGTTCAGGTATTTTTTTACCTCCCGCAATTACTATAGGGACGGGACAAATACTCGTAACATTCTCAAAATTCTCGCAATAATATGTTTTTACAAATGTAGCTCCCATTTCAGCGGCCATTCTACTAGCCATTCCCAAATACCTATCATCTCTAACCATTTCTCTCCCAACTGCAGTTACTGCCAAAGTTGGGATGCCATATTCATGAGACCAATTAACTAATTTTGAGAGGTTCATTAAACTTTGTTTCTCAAACTCTCCCCCAACAAAGATTGAACAAGTAATAGCTGAAACATTTAATCTTATTGCATCTTCAATTGTTACATTAATTTCTTCATTTGAAAGTTCCTTCAACATGCTTGCTCCCGCAGAAACCCTCAACACGATTGGAATATCAAAATCTGGAGAAACACAACTTCGTAACATTCCTCGAGTGAGCATTAAGGCATCTGCATACTGAAATAGAGGATTTAAGTCGCCGAAACATTTCAATTGGCCTGGAATATTCCCAAAATAGCCATGATCTACTGCTAACATTACGCAATGTCCAGATTTAGGTTTAATAATTCTGGAAAACCGATTCTGCATTCCCCAATCCATAACATTCACCAATTAAATTTTTAGTTTATAGTTTAATCTAATAAGATAATTAACGATCTTTATTTTATTTTTACTCTAGTGGAGATTTTTTATCTTTCAAACAAGTCAGATTATACTTAAAAATTCTCCTACTCTGCTCTTTATTTTTGAAACTAGTTTTACTGAGACATTTCGCTTAAGGTATTCCTTAATTAAGCTCAAACGGTAACTGGTTATTTTCCTAATTTTTAATTCTTTTGATAATTCTTCAACTAACTCATCTTCATAAATCTCCTTAACATTTTGGAGAATATATGATGCGTGGTTAGCTTCACCAATCAATTTGGCAATATCCTGCTGAAGTAGTTTAATCTGTTCTTGTTCATCAAAAATTCCTAGTGCCCTTTCTAATATCTCCTCTTCGAACTTCAACTTTGTGGTCCATGGTGTTTGAAAAATGTGCTGCTGAGTGTCCATCACAAGTTTATCTTTTCCCGTTATCTTCAATTTACTAAGATCAGAATCATCAATTATGTAAATCGTTTTACTTCCGCTAATACTCTCTGGTAATATCATATCCCCAATGGTATTCAAGGTCTCCTCCGTGATATCAAATTTTTTATCTTTAAGGATATATGCCGGATAATTAAAGATTTTTGCGTGGATTAGGCTAAAAATCCCATATAATCCGAATATCTGAATTAAGCTTCGAAAATTTAATCCTCGTTCGGTTTCCCCTGCTTCTTCTGGAGTAATTGAGGCCATATGTAAATCTATTTTCTCGTACCCTCTTACAACTCCTTTTATATCTACAAATACTATGAACTGGTGTTCTGAACATACAGCGTTCATAGGTACTTGAATTTTTACTGTACCAAACTTTTTTTGTGAGAAAATCGCTGATGGTACATTAATATTCTTTTTCTCCCCGCAAGAAGGACAAGTAACTTCAAGAACCTTATAAGACTCAGCCATATTAAAATTAGTATAATAATTCTTTTTGCTAATAATAATATACAATAAAACTACATAAAAATTTTAACACACCATTAATATTCATCCTTCTTTTTTGAACCATCTATGGTTTTTCAATCATGTCGAAAACTCCAGATCTTAAGAATAGGTTTTTAAAATTTCCAATTTTTTTACTATTACTTCTCAAAATTATATACTGGTGAGTTTTATAGAAGTCAAGATCTCTCAAGAAGATTCCAAATATATGGCCAATATAATACAAACTATTATTGATGAATGCGGACCAAGGATGCCTTGTAGTCCTCAAGAAGCTAAAAGTGCCCAGATAATTAAAAATGAACTTGCTAAAACTTGCGATGAGGTGATAATAGAACCGTTTAATTGTCACCCAAGAGCAGCTTTAGGCTGGATAAAAATATCCATTTTTGCTGTATTAGTATCCTTTACTTTATTTTTTCTAATTAAATTATTTCTAAATTCATATTGGATAATACTATTAGCAGGTATAACATTAGGGTTAACATTTCTAGCAGTTTTAATAGCTTGGGAGGAATTTTTTAACTACAAGGAATTTATCGATCCCCTATTTAAGAAAAAAGACTCTCAAAATGTTGTAGGTAGAATAAAATCTGGTGAAAACCTTAAGAAAATTATAATTTTTTCAGGTCATCATGACAGTGCTCTACAATTCAACCTCCTAAGGTATTTAAAATTTGGTTACATAATAGTAAATCTTTTAGGTTTAGGGATTCTATTTCTTTGGTTTTTAACATCTCTGATGTTCTTCATTATAAGCACCTTTATATTCTTATTGAACCCTATAGTGATTTATAATATATTCTTTAATTTAGCACTTTGGATGTTAATAATCGGAGCCATTCCATTAGTCCTTTTACTCTTTTTTGTAAGTCCAGGAGAAATGGCCAATAAAGTACCGGGTGCCGTAGATAATTTGAGTGCAATTGCCATAATTATGGCACTTGGAAGATATCTTAAACAACATAAAGAAATCATTCCAGAAGGCTATGAAATAAGGTTAATATCCTTCGGGTGCGAAGAGGCTTTTTTGAGAGGTGCATTCCGTTATGTTGAGACACATTTAGATGAATTACAGGAATTCGATGCTGAATGTATTAATATGGATGCAATTCAAAGCAAAAAATCCATCACTTTTTCGGATAAAGAACCTACCACAAGAACAGTTCATAGTAAAGAAGTAGTAGATAAATTAATCC
>JAEOTL010000407.1 GCA_016839845.1 Promethearchaeota archaeon | reverse complement strand
TTAAAGTCTACTATTTCGGTAAAATGCCCCGAAAGAGGACTTACATACGTTTTAATATTAGTTCCATTATTGAAATCCCCAAAATATACCTGGCCAACTTTCAAGTTTTCTATTCCAGTATATGACTTTAGATAGTCTACAAGAGTTTCTTCAGGTAAGCCAGGGTCATATAATCCAGTCGCCACCAAAACATTTGAAATTCCAGTCAAGTTACTACTTCCCCCACCGATTGCGACGGTTGCATTTATTAAAGAGGGATAAATTCTTGAGAAATCTAAAACAGATTGTGCACCTAATGAATGTCCTACAAGTCCAAGATCAGTAATATAAGGGACGTTAGATATGAAATAGTCTACAGCTGCTTTTATATCTCTAGTTATTTGACTACGATAAAAAAAACCACCGGAGGCTCCATGACCACGAAAATCAATGTTTAAAACCGTAAATCCACGCTTCACAAGTTCTATGCTTAATGGTTGCATATTAAGTTTGCTTCCAAAAAAACTATGGGTTACAATTATTCCACCATGATTTTTATCTCCTCTTGGGGTGTATTTATAGGCACTTATATATATCCCGTCCTCCGTTTCAAGCCCCACTGGCTCTATTGTATAAAAATGTTTCAGTTCGGGAACGTATGTTAAAAATAGTAAAGGAATCACTCCACTCATTATTATAAAGAAGCTAAGCAGCAAGAACAGCTTCCTTTTATTAGATTTGAGATTTCTCACATTTATCAATGAGCTGTTCCCTACGTTTTTTTAATTAATACTAAAAAGATAATTGATAGAGTCAAACCTTATGAGCTTAAAATAGAGTATGTTTTCTAATAATTAATAGTATCTTAAGTTTGAAATTACTTTTATTCTAGTAAAAATTTAATTGTTATATTTTAAAGGAACATATAATATCAAAATAAAGGGAAGTAAAAAGTGAAATTCGCAGATTACATTACAGTATACAAACAGAAGATAAATGACGCAGTTAAATCAATCTGGGATAGCAAAATAGATAGTATTAAAAACTCCTTTTTGAAAGATTATTATTCAGAAATAAGGAAATATTTTCTTGCTGGGGGGAAAAGAATTCGTCCCCTATTATGCATTGCTACATATAATGCATTTAAGGAAGACAAAGATGAAAAGATTATTTTACCCAGTATTGGGACTGAATTTCTTCATAATGCATCATTGATACATGATGATATTATCGATAAGGATGATTTTAGAAGAGGAAAACCAGCATTTCATTTTAGATTTAGAAATTATCATGAGAAATATCAATTAAAAAAAATGAGCCCTTCCGATTTTGGAAATTCAATTGGGATTATAGGTGGCGATTCAGTTTTTATTACTGGATTGGAAGCTTATCTTGACAATGAATTTGAAAGGGATTTAAACCTAAAAGCAATTAATCAGTATGAACAAGCATTTTTAAACATAATAAATGGTGTTTTAATAGAAACTGATATGGTCAACCAGAAAACACTTTCAATTGATGATTATATTGAAATGGTTTCTTTGAAAACCGGGGCATTAATTGAAAAATCGATTTTAATTGGTGCAAATTATTCAAAGGCGGATTCAAAGTCTTGCGAATTATTATCAATTTATGGAATAAACCTTGGAATCATCTTTCAGATAATTGATGACATTTTAGGAACTTTCGGGGATGAAAAACTAACTGGGAAACCGACAGATGGGGATATCAGGGAAGGAAAACACACGTGCTTGTTAATAGAAGCTCTTAATAAATCCTCAGATCTCGACAAGAAAAGAATTATAGAATTAATCGAAAAACCAGAAATGAGTGAAGCAGAAGTCCAGGAAGTTAGAGATTTATTTCAAAAAGCAGATGTTATAAATTCTTGTAAAGATCTTGCTAATAAATATTATGAGGAAGCTCAGAATGCACTCGATAAGTTAAGACCTAAAATTAATAATTCTGAAATGGAGTTTTTTGAAGATTTACTACAGTTTGTTTATAATAGAAGTTTTTAAGACTTCTACCATTAATGAAACATAAATAATTTATTCAAACGTGAAAAATAATGTTAGTTGCTATTACCGGAGCTAGTGGTTCTATTTTAGGTATCAAGTTACTAGAGGAACTTAAAGAATTGGGAGTTGAAACTGAATTAGTCATATCAGAAAAAGCGGAGATAATTATCAACACTGAAACCGATTACAAAATCCCTGAAGTCCGAAGTTTAGCAACAAATAATTATGAAGTGAATGATTTAACAGCTGCTCCTGCAAGCGGATCTTATAAGATAGAGAAAATGGTGGTGATTCCTTGTTCCATGAAGACTCTGGCAGCAATAGCAAATGGCTTTTCTGATAACTTAATTAGCAGAGCCGCGGATGTCATGATAAAGGAACAGAGAAAATTAATTCTTGTGGTTAGAGAAACCCCATTAAGTGCTATTCATCTTGAAAATATGTTGAAACTTGCTAAGTTGGGGGTAATTATTTTCCCACCAATGCCCTCATTTTATTATAAACCACAAAATATTGATGAGATGGTTAAACATACTATAGGAAGGGTACTTGATCAAGCAGGATTTGATATCAATATTAAAAGATGGGGAGATTGATAGCTTAGAATATTCTTTTCTATTGGTTTAACCATCTATATAAATTACCAAGAAGGATATATTTTGTATTGTTACTCTTTAAATCATCTAATTTATTTATATTCATTAACCATAAACAAGAACGCAGCTCATTTTTTAGAGTTCTGATTTCTTTAACAGTGCTTGAAATAGATTTGTTTTTTCGATCTTCCCATGCAGATTTAAGGAAATTAAAGGCAAATCCCCCATAATCAGCCCCTAAGGCAATAGATTTCGCGATATCCATTCCATTTCTCAAACCTCCAGTAGCAATTATTAATTTTTGAGATGTTCTTCTTACATATGCTATGCTAACAGGCGTGGGTATTCCCCATTCCCGAAAAAGTTCAGCCGGATCTCTCGTATAATATTGATTAACAAAATTTTTGCGCTTAGATTCAATTGCTGCAAAACTTGTCCCCCCAGCTCCTCCAACATCAAACCCATCGAAACCAAGTTTATCAAGTTCACGTGCCACTTCTTGGTTGATGCCACTTCCTACTTCTTTTGCAATGATTGGAATTTTAAACTTTTCTCGTAATTTCTGAAAATTCTTACGAAATAATTCATAGGATACATCCCCTTTGTCTTGAACCAATTCATGCAAGGCATTTAGATGTATCGCCATAACATCAGCTTCTATCATCTCGATACATTTTGTAAAGTCTTCTATTTCAAAATCAAGCGCACTAATTTGACCGAT
>JAEOTL010000406.1 GCA_016839845.1 Promethearchaeota archaeon | reverse complement strand
GTTTTTTGGATATTTTAGTGAGCGTTTGGCTGATTATAACAGAGAATATTGTTCACGTGAAGAAGGCGTTTTTTAGCTTATTTACGGGCGTGTTTTTTGGATTTTTAGTAGGTTTTACAACTTTTCTTCCTCTCCTGTTGTAATAGAATTTTTAGCTAATCTTTCGAAAGATCTTGAGCGTTATTTCCTGTGAACTACTAAAATTGTGCGGTATTTAGATTTATATACTAAATTTTCTTAAAATCTTATTGTCAACTGAAATCTTAGTTATATTATTTTATTTTTAATCAAAAAAAAAACCAAAAAATGTGATTTTTAATATGAGGAAAATTAATAAATATAGGTTAAATGGAGTCTTATTAGTGTTTCTTTTCGCATCCTTTTTTTCTGTAGCAGGACGAGCGGCGTTTATTCCAGGCGATCCAGGAGGTGGTGGAGGAAGCCCACCCCCTACGCCGGTATTGGATCCTATTCCATCGCCCGCAACGAATAGTGAGCCAGTAACCTTATCTTGGGATCCAGTACACGTAGCTAATTCATATTCAATCTATAGATGTGAAGATGGTGGTGATTTCGTAAAAATAGATACGGCTACAAATTCTTTTTACATTGATTATTATTTAGATGAAAGATCGGAGGCTGGTTGGTATTGGTATTACATAGTAGCACATGGATATGGTGATTCCGGTGATTCCAATATACAAACAGTATTTTTTGCAGCAGATTTACCGGAACAAGTCCTAGATTGGGGAGTGGATCGAATTGACGCTGAAAGAGTATGGGGTGGGGTAGAGGATGCAATTCACGTTGATGATGGAAACTATGAGGGCTCAGGTATCAAAATTTGTATAATTGATACTGGACTTAAAAACGAGCATGTAGATTTAAGACGAAATTATAAAGGCGGTGTTCAATGGACTTGGGACATCAATAACTATTGTTGGATTGAAACCAATTTTGATGTTTCAGATGATTTTGGGGATTGGTCTCCATTCCATGGAACACAATGTGCTGGTATTATTGGTGCTGAAGATAATTATGTAGGAGTTATAGGTGTAGCACCTAATGTAGATCTATATATCGCACGAATATATGGAGGAGCTGATACTTATATAGAGTTAACGGATTTAGCGCTTCGTTGGGCAGTCGATCATAATATGGATATTGTATCATTAAGTAATGGATTTCCTGAAGAAGATTTAACTTCAGGACAAATAGGACAGCTTTACTCCGCTGTAGATTATGCTAGTAGTAATGGAGTAATTATCATAACAGCTTCGGGAAATGAAAATAATGCAGTTTTGAGTTTTCCAGCGCGTTTTGAAGAGACAATAAGTGTAGGGGCGATTAATGAAAGTGATGAGAGATGGGATGATGATGATGAAAATGGAAGCAACACCGGATTAGAACTGGATCTTGTCGCTCCCGGGGTCAATATTAGATCTACGAATTTTAATGGCTATGATTGGGAGGATTCTCCCTATATAAACGGACTAATTGGGACCTCTTTAGCTTGTCCTATGGTTGCAGGAGTTTGTGCTTTAATATTATCTGCTGGAACAGGGATAAACCAACTCACAGGTTTAGACCGTGTTAACGCAGTTAGAAACTGCTTAATTAATACTGCTGAAAAATTGAACAGTTATATCTACGATGAGAACGGTTGGAACGATGAAACAGGTTTTGGGTTGGTTAACGCAGAAGCAGCAGTGAATTATGCTGAAGCTAATTACTAATTTTAATTTTATTTTTTTTTTTCTTTCGATTTTTCTTTTAACTTTTTTCTAATGTTTTAAGCGAGTCCACAGCCGACTAAATCGATAATTACCAGTGTCTTTAATAATACTACTAGTAATTTTGAGATTTTACCGTTTTAACTTGAGTAAACTTTTATATACTTATTCGTCATAGATAGAATAAATTAGAATTTTATGATGGTGTAATTAGGTGTTAGATAGTATTAAGGCGGAGCTTGAAAATAATTATCCGAGATCTAAAAGAATTTTAAAAGTGTTATATCAGTTAGGGATGGAAGTCAAATCGCAACAACTGTCTGATTCTGAATTCTTCGATATGGTTGGTGAGACTTTCATGTTGAATCCTGAATTTTTTATGAAAGAACTTTATAAGGGTTTCATGGAGAAAATAGGAGGAATCCTTGGAGGTGATACTCGAAAGAATATGGAGAGATTTATTATTGAGAAATTTTGTTTACTCCCAGACGAGCAAATAATCTACGAATTAGAAGGGAATATAAATCAAACGGAATTAATAGAACAGAAAGCTTCTGGCAAGTACAAAATGGACACGATGCCGCTAAAGATATCAGTAAAAAACGGGGATATATTTATTACAAATAAAAGAATGATTGGTCATGGCAGGCTTAAAGCGAGCGGTGGTGAAAAAACTTCGGGAGCTCTTTTTTGGCTTACAGATTTATGGGTATTCACGGGCGGAGCAAAAAAGACTGAAAGCAAGAACACTTTGATTGAATCATCCCCCGTTTTTGGATATCAATTTCCTACTAACAATCATTGGGGATTAGGAAAGAATAAATTCTTGAATATTGTAGCGTATAATTTAAATATCGGCAAAAAAAAGGGCGTGATTACAATAAAACCAACCGTTAAAAATTCAACAAGAAGAAAAGAGCATTTGAATAAGATCTTCGATATTCTGCGCAAAGATGTAAAAGAGGTTTTAGATATTATAAACGAGATAAAGGAAACTGAAATATTAGAGAAAAGCAGGATTAAATATAGTTTAGCTGTATTGAAATTCTTGTTTAAAAGTGAAGAGTTCACGCATTTTTCTGACTCCGACAGGATTAAAGTTATAGTAGAGACTTATAAATTAGATCCCGAGTTTTTTATGAGTTTGATTTACCCAAAGATGAAAGAATGGGATTTTCCATCATTTCTTAATGTAAAAGAGGAAACTTTTGAGCTTTTGCGGAAGGAAGGAGCTTCCATTTAGGCGATTTGAGCAAAAATTAAAAATCAATTTCTCTTCTGTTTGTATTTATCTTTTCTTTTTATTTTTCTTTTAGTTTTTTACTACTAATTTGAGTGCGCCCTCATTAATAATATCAAAAATTTTTAACCTGCTATTTTGGGTAATTTAATATAATAGGACTAAATTCTGGTATATTATACATAAATTGAAGAATGCCCTAGGAGAAAAGATAAGTGAAAAATATATAGACGAGGTATTAAGATCTTGAGTAGTAAAGGGAGTAAAACAAAAAGAAAAGGCGGTCCTTTGAGGATTCCCTCAGAGGAAGAAGAGCCTGTAGTATTTGATAAAAAGTCTCTTCTTGGTTTTCTTCCGTTGATAAATATAATTCTGGGTATTATTTTTATTCAATTAATCCCTAATTTTATCATCGACTTGCTTCTTTTCATCATGTTAATGCTTACCTTTACTTTCTTTTTTAACATGATTGTTGTGATATGGCAGCAGAAGCAGAAAAAGGCTGAATATACTGAAGAACCCCTCTTAATATATAATTCTACTGATGTGTCTCCCCTTGTTCTTTACGCGGGACAATTTATCTACGGATATTTTTTTCTCTCATTTGTATATCTAGGATATGTTGAAGCTGTAAGTTTATTGAGTATTTTTATTTGGATCTATTTTGTATTTTCCTCAGTTTTTCTCGTATTGATGATTTGGGGATTAATACAATTCATTAAGGAAGCTGCAGAAACAAAGAAAAACCTAAAAGAGAAATTGAGGAAGGAATTATCTAAACACGAGAAGGCAGAGAATTACTC
Source organism: Promethearchaeota archaeon (assembly GCA_016839845.1). The sequence goes on along the minus strand of JAEOTL010000406.1, from coordinate 855 downwards.
TGCTCAAAGTTACTACATTCAACTGCTCATTAAAGTAATGGAAACTCCATTAATCAAAGCTAGATTCTTATCGAAATTTCTTACTATTATAACAATTCTCCTAACGATCGTTCCATTCATTATACCAACCTAAAATAGAAAGAATTGAGCATTTTTGTGATGGTTTCAATCTCAGCCTTTTATATCTTACTTTTCTGAATTTACCAGTAATTTTGAGATTTCACCCCTATGTTAGTGAGAAACTTTTAAATACTTTTTCGTCGTAGTTAGAATAAATTAGCGAGATAATTAGGTGCGATTAAGTGTTAGATAATATTAGAAACGAATTTGGAAAGCCTAAACCAAATTCTAAGAAGATCTTGAAGATTTTATATCAATTAGGAAAGGATGCCAAATCTCAAAAGATTACGGACTCGGAATTTTTCGATGCCATTGGAGAAACATTTATGATGCAACCTGAATTTTTCATGAACGAGCTCTACCCGCTTTTTATGAATAAGATGGCAAAAATCATTGGAGTTGAGAAGCGGAAGGAAATGGAAAGACATATCCTCGAGAAATTTTGTTTACTTGAAGATGAAAAGATAATATACGAACTAGAAGGGAAAATAATACAAGAAGATAAATTGGAGCAAAAAAAAAGTGGTAAATATAAAAGAGCAGGGGCGCCCGTTGGGATTTCAGTACTTCCTGAAGACAGGAAATCATTTCCTGTCATTTTCCTTACGAATTATAGACTTATAGCTCATGGCTTGCTTGTAGTAAGTGGTGGTAGAGGTGAATGGGCGCGCACTTGGAGGGCTCTTCGGCCCTTTTCCAGTTGGGAACACCTGCGTAGTCCGCAAAATAGAAAAG
>JAEOTL010000405.1 GCA_016839845.1 Promethearchaeota archaeon | reverse complement strand
GCAACTCGGTTGGAACGGATATGCATATCGCGATAAGTGATTTCTTCATCTATCCCTTTGTCAAAATCTCTAACATAGGTTAGGTAAACTTGATCACCGAGCACTTCTGCTTTAGTCTTCACAAGATCTGCAAAAGTGGTGCTAGCAGTAATTTTATACTTTTCTTGTATGTTCTTTGCGATTTCTTCATATGACATTATTATTCAAAACTTAGTTGTATTTTTGTTTTTGAAAATAATATAAAATTTAATAATTTGTTGATTCGAGAATTTAAATCAACTTCAGATACAAGATAATAAATAACTAGTTGATTTGTGGAATTTATTAAACCAGTTCAATTTGAATTTTTTTTTTTTGAAGATCTAACATAGAATCTAATATTCTTTTAGCTTGAGATGTACTAGTGATAACAGGGTCGGCTAGTAGAGCCTGGAGTGCAATTTTTTTTGATTTCGTAAGGATAGCCTCAACAACCAGATCTTGAACTGCCGCTTGAGTGTTTAGCAATGCAGCAAGACCTCTAGGATACTCTCCTAGTTTCACACCTTCAAGGCCTTTATCGGTTACAATTGCAGGACATTCTACAACCAAATCTTCGGGGAGATTTGATATTATTCCATCATTTGGGAGATTAACTGAGAATTCAAGGTGATTATCATTATTTAGAACTCCTTCTATTATTGGAATTACTCTTTCACCACCTGCTCTTACAAGTCGAGAGCCTTTCCCTTTATCTATCTCTCTCTTCATTCTTTCATATACATTAGCAGAGTATTTTTCATAACCCTCCCAAAACTGGCGTCCATGATACAAATTTGCTTCTTCCCACGCCCAAGACATGTATTCTCCATAATGATTGTCAGTAGTATACGGTAAATAATCGTATGTTTCAAGTATAAATTTTGTTAATGCTACATCAGTGCCCTCATTTATTTTATCTAGATATGCTGGAGCCTTTTTTCGGATATCTGGATATGCATCTTTTCCAGTATCGCGATATTTTGCTTCTAAAATAACACCGAAATGGTTTAATCCTCCAGCTTTTATTTCTAGACTCTTGAAGGGAGTGTCAAGGATTGCGGGTAACCATATAATTGCGTTATGTATTTCATGACATAATCCAACAAAGCGCTGGGTCGGAAATTTTCTCTTTATTGCGAGACAAATTCGACTCATCGGATTTGAGAAATTTATAAAAAAAGCATCTGGTGAGATTTTTTGAACGTCTTCACAAATATCTAGGATAGGAGGTATCACTCTTAAGGAATGGAAAAATCCCCCGGGACCGCCGTTTTCACCGGTAATTTGTGTGCTACCAAACATCATTGGGAATTCAAAATCCCATCTTAGCAAGCCAAATCGAGGCGTGATTTCAATAGAATTTATGATGAAAGTAGCGTTTTTTAGTGCTTCCTTTCGGTCAGTAGTTGATTCAATCGTGAAATTTAAATCTCTTTCTTCAAGAGCGTTTTTACATGTTCGGGTCACGACTTCCAACGTTTCTTCATTAATATCATGAAGGCAGATAGTTGCCCCATTTAAAATTTGGCTTTCAAAGATACTGCCAACGGTGCCTAAACCAAAAGTAAGGGAACCGGCACCAATCAAAACAATTTTTTGTTTACTCATAGTGATTTTCGATATGTAATTTTTAGTATATCTATTATTTGGTAATAACTTTTAAATTTATGAAAAGAATTCCTTTCGTAGTTCATTTAGGAACGAGGCTCCTTTTTTAGGAAGGGTTGGATATAATTTCCTATTAATGAACCGTCTAGTAGCTCTTAGTCCAATTGATTGACTTGGATTAAATCTTCTTGTGAATTCTAACTCCTCTTCACTGGGAGGTTTAGTTTCTGTCAAATCGGGAGAAATTTTTAGGTCCCATGGAATATCTTTCTTTATTTCTTCTACTGTAATCCCAGGATGGTTATTGGCAAGAAACATCTCTTTACTCACAGGATCAAATTTGAAGATACCTTTTCTACTAATGAGAGTGCATGGACCACTTCCTTTCACAAAATGTCCTGAATTATCTCTAGTGTCACCTCCATCTAAATATCCTGGAGACGTTAAATAATCTAGCTTCTCAACAAATTGACCTCTATTTACGGTTAATACTGTCCGTCTAGCATAAGACATGAAATCCGCGGCACCCCCCGAGCCTGGTAAGCGTCTTTCAAAGTTATCATAATCACCAATTGCTGTTGAATTTATATTGCCATACTTATCTACTTGCCCAACACCGAGGAAACAAACATCTACAAAACCACGATATGCATGTGTTGTAAACATTGAAAACAGGTCAGTAGAATAGGCAAATCCTCTACAAGCCCCTACGTCTGCAATTCCAATTAGGGGAACTTCAGGATCAAATCCAATTAAACCTGATTCAGTCATTAGTATCGCATTTTTAGCATGTAAGCCTTTAGCTAAGACGCAAGCCGTTACAGGAATACCTGCACCGATAACAACTGTTTCATAATCACTAATTTCTCGAGCTATCGAAATGAGCAATAATTCGTCCATAGAATAACGATTACTCATGAAATATATCCTCCTTTTCCATAATTTCTTCGATATCTTGATATTTTATTCCCATTGATGTATGTACACCATTATTATCCCAAGTGGGATAAGGACACCCATAATTTACTGGAGTCGAATAGTAAGGTTTATATTTAAGAGAATCTAACCTATCAGTCCCAAAATGTTCTTTATATTTCTGAATATAAGCATCATGATCCTTACAACCATAAACCCACTCGTCTAACCAGCGTTTTATTCCTTCATCTGAAGTCATTAAACCAAAAGCCCAATCTCTAAATAAAGCATCATGCTTAT
>JAEOTL010000404.1 GCA_016839845.1 Promethearchaeota archaeon | reverse complement strand
TACCTCGAGAAATTGAGATATTTTTTTAAGAAGTATATCTCGAGCTCTATCGAAATTTCTTTGAACATCACTTAGTTCCTGGTCCAGCATATTCAATTTATCTCCATCTATTAATTTATTTTTGGCTTTTTCTACGTCTAGGGCCTTTTTTATTACAGCAGTTCTGCTATTTGCGAGATCTGATAAGGAGTCAACAAATTCTTCTTTCTTCGCTATGAAATACTCTTTTTGAACTGCTAAATCTTTGATAGCATTCAAATAGGTGTTATTTGCTTTAATGTATTTATCATTTTGCTGGATAATATCTTGATATAATTTTACTTCTTCATCTCCAATATTAGATTTATGCTCCCGTGCAAGGACTTGCATCTGCTTTAAAACATCCCTGAACGAGCGATTAAGCATTTCTCTTTCAATATTGGCTTTTGAGATGCTTTCGGCATATTTTTGCTGTGAGTTAATTAATCCATTTTGAGCTTTTGATAACTTTTTAAAATGGGAGATCAATTCTTTTTCAGATTTTGCGAGTTCCAGCTCATCTTGATGTGTAATTATTGGGCTCATAAATTTTCAAATCTCCTCTATTTTGTAATTTTTTAAATTCTATAGTTTAATATAATTCCTTCTGATAAAAAAATAATGGAGATTCGAATTATAAATAATTATCTATCCTTTTTTGATCATCTTGAGTATGATAAAACTTATTTTGGAAAAACTGCAGTTAAGATATTATCCTTATAATTTGCTTTGATGATTCTTACTTCGATCTTTTTTCCAATTAGATTTTGAGACTGGAATAGTTGTTTATTTACTAGTATTTTTATTCCTATTTCGTTATTAATTTTGGCAATGTACTCATTCTCCCAGCGTCCTTCAGAGACAACAGTTAGTTTTATGAGAGCATCCTTATTAAATTGAAATGCCGAAAATTTATCTCGCTTGTGAATGTTGAAATCTAATGGGCCGAGTTTGAGCTTTATTCTATATTTTTTTTCTAATTTAGATAATTGTTTGTAAAAGAAATCCCATGTTTTTGGTCTAATTTTCTTTAACTTCCTTCCAGTCTTATAAATTAAATACTTCTGTATCCCAATTTGCAAATGTTTCTCCGTATAACCTTGGTTTCTTTGATCAATAACGTATTGGATGATTTCTTCTATATCGTAATCATTTTCTCCTGGGAACCATACTGGTGCTAATAACACATCTATTCTGGATTCTAACAGGAGGTTAATATTCTTTAGTAATGCCTTCATGTTGTAATTTTTGCAGTTACATAAATAATTGGCAGTTTCTTGGTTTAGAGAGTTAAGGCTGATGTTCATTCTTGTTAGGTTAGCACTTTCGAGTTTTTGTATTATTTTCTTATTTAATAATAATCCATTAGTTTGCATCGATATTGTTTCAATACCCTCGATGTTCCAAAGCTGACTTATTAAATCGTATAACGAGGGATATAATAAAATTTCTCCATAAGGAGCCAAATGAATTTCAATTCCGTATTTTCCTTTAATCTCAACGATTTCTTCCACTTTCTTAATTAAATAGTCCTTGTCAACCATAAAATTTCTGAAGTAATCTCCCGCTCTTACGAAACAATATTTACAAGTAAGATTACACAATGTTAGTGGTTTCAATTCTATAACATTTGTACCTCGATCAATCACTCCTAAGAAATCTACTCCAGATAAAGGAATACCGGATGCTTCATCTATATATTGTAATGTTGACATGCCGCTTGATTAAAATTTATATCGTAAAATTCCAACTAAAGAGCCTAAATCCACTAATCGTTCTCCTGTAACATTTTCTGTGCTCATAATAGTAATATCTCCCCCACTTTGTTCAACATTGGTTATAATTTCTTCAATTATTAGCTTATACTCTTTAGAAACACCACGTATCTGGATATCTGCGATTAAAAGATGTTTAATTGCACCTCTTTCTGAAGCTTCAGAAACCTCATCAATACCAATAACAATAAAATCAGCATCTTCAGCAAATTGAGTAAGCACTTTCTCAATTAGTTCAGTTTCTTGGAGAACTTTTATTTCCTTTTTCAACTTTGCTAGCTTTTTAGATTTTAAGGTTTCAATGATGGCACTCTCCGTTCCAGAGCTAGCGTGATAGCTTTCAATTTTGCTTAAATTCCTAGGCTCAAGGATCTTGTTCAAATAACCAATAAAACGGTCTTTTGTATTCCCTGGACCACTTATAATTATTAAATTTATCTCATAGGACTTTAGATTTTCCTGAAGTACCTTCCCAATTTTTTCGTAGAATTCATTTAGTGCCTTATTCCTATAAGACTGCTGGTATCGTTTTCCAGGAATGTTTGTTTTTATTGTAGCAATCCGTTTGTGGCTGAAATTTGTAATGAGAGCTATTGTAGCTAAACCAGTTTCAATAGCAACGAATAGCATCAAAAAATTTGTGTTAAATTTGGAACTTTCTTTTAATCGCTTTAATTCATGGTTTTGCCATTTTGCCTTAAAAATAGATAATTTCTGTTGTACTTCCACATTAAAAGTATGATAGGACCCATAACTAACGAAATCACTAGGTCCTTCAAGGATTTTCCCTTTTACCCTTAATCGATTTGAAAATTCATGAAAGGAAACAGTTTCAACTTTTAATTTAAGACTCATTGTTTTTCTTTCCCCTGATGTTCCTTCTTTTAAAACCACTCTTCTTTGAGTTCGAGCAGTTACCTCATCACCCTCACTTATAATATTGTACAATGTCCATAAATCATTAAGATTCTCAATCTTAACAGTTACCTCTTCACTTCTCTTATCGATTTCTAGAATTTTCAAACCCAACAGTTGACTCTTAATAATAGTAGTATTATCTACAAATAATCCATCCTCTAAGATAAGCTTATTTCTAATCGATTTTAGGAAATGAGTTAAAAAATAAATAAAAAAAGATAAAAAATATCCTGATTAAGAAAATAGATTCTATTCTTTTTGACCGAGCGCTGCTTTAACTTTTTCAAGTTCTTCCATGCGCTTCTTCTTTTCTTCTTCCCTTCTGCGGAGTTCTTCTTCATCAACCTTTTCGAGTGTAATCCCTTTCTTTATCTGCTCTTGCATATCCTTATCAATGGGTGCCACTTCTTATCAACCCCTTTTGTGTAAATTTGATCTCATTTACTTATAATGATATCTACACAAATCATACAATAATTTACTTATAAGTTTAAGTTTATGGAGAGTCTAGGTTTAATTGCATGAAAAACGCACTTTCCCCAGATTGATAGTAATTCTTTATTTCTCGTGGATTTTTTCTAAAATTGAATTTTTCATACAAATTAATGGCTCTAGAATTACTTACTTGAACATTGAGCACTATCTTTCTAATTCCTTTTACTTTATGCAAAAGATTTAATGTTTCTTTGAAAAGTAGAGTCCCATATCCCTTATTTTGATACTTTGGATCTATGAGAAAATTAATAATATTTACTTGATCTTCTCGATCCTGTATAGCGATGATAAATCCAACTAGTGAATATTTCTTACTTGTGTGTTCAATTTTTAAAAAAAAAGTATCACTAGAAATGAGTGATTCCATCAATTTCTTTGAAAAGGCATTTTCCTTGAAAACTTTGCGTTCAAGGTCCATAACCTCATCCAAATCATCTAAAGTTACGCTTCTTATTTTCATCGAAACCAAAATCTTTTTTAAATAACTTTACTGGTGTTTTTTCAGTTATCTGCTGATACTTTTTTTCCCTAAATGGTGTAATTTCGACAATATATCCGTTAAGGTTTAATTCTTCTAGTAAGGAGTTAACAGTTTCGTCAATTGAGATATAGAACGGTAAATTTATCTGATCTTTCTTAAATAATATTAAATTTTTATCTATTTTCATTTCTAATAGAAGTTTATCATACAACATGTTAAGAGCTTGAAGATTTCCTTCAATTTGACCAAATAATAATAATCCTTCATTAGTGATTACCTCAAGTGGTAACCTAACATGTTTAGCTCTTCTCAGGTATCTATTTTTCAACTGATAATAATCTTTTGAATGAATAGGGCAGAAATGTAATTTCAAAGAAACTTTATTTCTATATTTTTTTAAAATATTAACCCCAGCTTCGTAACTTCCAATTACAGAAGCAATTGAACCCTTCTTTAATTGATAACCCCGATTTTTTAAATTTTGACTATTGGGAAAACAAAACTCAAATTCATTTAGATTTATAAAATTCACTCCAATTTCATTTAAAAAGATGACAAGACTTTCAAGTTCTTTAATACTTCTACTATCGGGAATAACCGGTACTTCTGCTCCCACATCTAATCCTTTATTTAGCGCATATTTAATATTCATCCTATTGGAATGGGATGGATGGAATCTTATCTCATCTAAACCTGCTGAAACCAGTTTCCTTGCGATAGAATCGTTAAAATTAATTCCGTTTGTGTAAAGGTGGATATGGAATTTTCTTCCTTTTTGATTTTTTATGAATTTTAGGTATTCAAGAGTTTTATTTAAATTTAACTTCGAAAGGGGTTCACCCCCCGTAACACTCATTCCTCTGGCATCAGATACATTGATTTCTTCTAATAGTTCTTCCATTGTTGAAATTTCCAGTTCATTTACATAGGTTAAATGTTTATTTTTTCTCTCTATCGAAATAGGACAATACCAATGACAGTGGTCGGGATTTTGACAGGTTCCATTGACAAACAAAACTGCTTTCTGTCCTTTAAGACATAACTTGCAGCCTTTGGGAAGATGACTTCCTCTTATATATATATTACCTTCTTCAGTTTTAATAAGTTTAGCTCTTTGCATTATTTTATTAACTTCTTTCTAACTATCGATTTTGTTTTTGCAAGATTTTTTAAGACTTCTTCCGTGGATTCATGGAGTTGGAGCTCTCTTTTTAAAAAAACTCCCGTTCTTCCATGCTGTTCTCTTCTTAACAATATTTTTTTACGCCCATTTATAGTCTCGACACTTACTCCAACTTCTTTAGCAGAATAGACTTCATTTCCAATAATTGAAATTTCCTCATGTCCCTGCGAATTTGGTTTAATTAATACAAGTCTCTTGTCTATACCAGATACTCTTACTTCTGAAAGTAATTCTAATAAGTTAATTTTTCCCCCAAAATTATAGAATTCGATATATTTGGTGTCAAACTTAGAAAGAGGAATTGTGATGCTCTCCAGCTCACTTAAATGAATATAAAGTTTAATTGTGTCCAGTGGGGTTGCCATGATTATTTCTCTAAAGAAGTTAGTAAGACTATTTTTATTTAGAATGTATTCGATTTGAAATGAGGGGATCTGCTGGATAAAAACGATATCGACATCACTATCTTCGTGCACATCTCCACGTGCGACACTTCCATGGACGTATGGATCTAAACCTTCTCTATTAAATATTTCTAGGAGATTTTTGGCGATAGTTCTTTTTTGTTTTAATAATGACCAATTCTTGTCGGAATAAGTTATCAAATCATGGTGATCTTTTAAAATTTTACTACGCTTCATGAACCTATAATAGATCTTTAATTTAATTTAGTTATTATTAATATTATCAATTATTAATCCTAAGAGAATAGTTTCATAGTATTTGAAGTTTCGATTCGATTTATCTAATATTGCAACTTTAAGATGTGCTAGATTCTCTTTAGAAATATTTTTGAAAAGGTTGGTTAAACTTTTATTTTTAAAAAAAAAGAATCTTTTAAGACTAAAAATACGAAATACATTCTGCAGATCGGATTTAACATCCACTACCTCTTCAAAATTCTTTTTACATATTATTGGGTTGATGATAATAATACTTGAATTTACGCGTTCTGGTAAATATGCTTTTATAGGGATCTGAGCTCTAGAACTATCAATAACAGAGTACCCAGAATTATCAATTAAACTCTCTTGATGAAAAAAATTTAAAACTATTCTAATCAGGGATTGAAATTCTTTTGGAATTAATCCTATTAGTCTATTAAAACTCGATCCATGTTTAACTTTTACCTTTACATTAATAACACTAAATCCATAACTAGCCAATCCCTCGGTTAATACTTTAATTAATTTTCTCTTGTAATATCCCCCTAGAAGTAATATAGGCTTGGTAGTTCGTGTGTTAGTTAACAATTGAGAATTTTTTGTCAGATTCCACTTTTTTGTTTTAAGAATTCTACCTTTAAATTGCTTAGATGCGGTGGGATAACTGTAAAATTCCAGATCTTCATTTGAATAATTCTGTCGCCACCGATGTGTAGATTTAAAAATTTTAACACTAATAAGCAGTACAAATAATAAAATTATAATAATGGTATCTACTTGGATCCAATCTATACGAAATATACTACTTGCCATGATGTTAAATGAATTATTTAGTAATCAATCAACTACATTTTTAATCCAATTTAAATATTTTTCAGAGCCTTTTTCAATTCTTAACGCAATACACTCCGGATTTTCATAACTATGAAGCTCAGTTATTTTATTAATGATTTCTAAGCTTTTTTCTTCTGTCGTTTTAATAAGAAGGAGGTGCTCATCATCTTCCTCAATTTTTCCTTTCCACCTATATATTGAAGTTATGTTTCTAATTATATTAACACACGCCGCTAACCTTAATTCAATGAGTACTTGTGCTATTTTTTTCCCTTCTTCAATGTTTCCTACTGTTACTAGCATCACATTAAAATTCATATCATATTTACATCTCATTCTTTTAAAATTGGTTAATGTACTACTAAATATCAACTTATTTAAGATTGGTTTCATTTTTAATCAAACTAGCCAAGCATCTATTAAAGCTAAATTACTGAGTTGGTAATGATGTCAAAAAATGTGGAAAAGATTTCAATACATGGTGAGTGGGACCTTATAAATCAAGAAAAATCAATCAGAATAAAAGCACAGGTTCCTGGAACAGTTTTTGAAGCATTAATCGAGAAAAATCTCATTGAAGACCCATTTTATGGTGAAAATGAGCATTCGTTGAAATGGGTTTATGAATCTGACTGGATTTATGAGAGGTCATTTGATGTTAAGCAAGAAATTTTAGATCGTAAGAAGATAATACTTAGGTTTCATGGATTAGATACTTTAGCGGAAGTATATTTAAATGGTGAACTAATAGGTTTAGCAGATAATATGTTCGTTAGATATGATTTTGAAGTAAAGCCATTGTTAAAAAATGTAGGAAACAAGTTATTGGTTAAATTTTTCAGCCCTACATTGAAAGCTCAAGAGTTTACTGAACAATTTGGTTTTAAATTAAATACGGGTTATGCTGCTATACCGGGTGTACCATACCTAAGAAAGGCTCAATATTCATTTGGATGGGATTGGGGACCAAAATTACCTGATATTGGTATCTGGAAAAATGTTGAAATAATAGGATTCGATGATATTAAAATACAATCAATCTTTCCTCAAGCACATCTCGAATATAATAAAGATCCATTGAATAATACTAATCCTGATGAGGTTACTGCGATTGAAGTTATATCGGTAAATTTATCCTTGGAAATTGAATTTGTATTAAACCATAAAAGCATTTCAGATTTAGGTTATAAAATTAAAGTTCAATTAAAGGCACCAAATAATGAAACAACTGTACGAGAAATCCCTCTTACAAAGGAAAAAGAAATAGTTAGTTTTGATATTGAAAATCCCTTGCTTTGGTGGACTCATGATCTTGGGACACCGAACCTTTATCAACTGGAAGTTTCAGTCTTAAAAGATGAAGTATTAGATAAATTAACTCAGCCAATAGGATTAAGAGATATTCAGCTTATCAGAAATATTGATAAATGGGGGGAATCTTTCTATTTTCTCTTAAATGGAATACCTATCTTTGCAAAGGGAGCAAATTGGATACCTATTGATAGTTTTATTCCACGAGGGAAGAAGCTAGGGCTTTACTCGATGAATTTAATATATGCTAAGAAGGCTAATATGAATATGATTCGTGTATGGGGTGGGGGAATTTATGAGGATGACTCTTTTTATACCTTATGCGATGAATTGGGATTACTAGTTTGGCAAGATTTTCCGTTTGCTTGTGCACTTTATCCATATCATACTGAATTTATTGAAAATGTAAAACTAGAAGCAATACAGAGCATCAAAAGATTACGAGGGCACCCTAGTCTTGCTTTATGGTGTGGGAACAATGAAATTGAATCAGGGTGGAGATGGTACTTGAGGAGCGCCCAAATTGAAAGAGATCGGGTAGTGAGACTAAATTTTCTAAATATGTTTTATTTAAGAATCTTTGAAGATTTGCTCCCAGATCTAATTACAGAATTGGATCCAACTCGTCCATATTGGCCTAGTTCCCCTAGTTCAGGCTTCATTAATGAAAATCTTGCTCAAAGGAGCTCAAATAATCCAAATGTCGGTGATTCACATTACTGGGCAGTGTGGCATGGAAATATGCCATTTTCGGCTTATAGAGAGTTTAACACTCGTTTCATGTCAGAATTCGGCTACGAGTCGTTCCCTGCCTTGAAAACTATTGAAACGTTTTGTCCACCTACTCAATATGATTTTAATTCCCCAATAATGGAGAATCATCAGAAAAATGGGGCGGGTAACAAGAAAATTATGGACTATATGGATAAACGCTTTTCGATCCCTCAAGAATTTGAAAATCAAATTCTACTGTCACAAATTACTCAAGCAGAAGCAATAGAATATGGTGTTGAATATTGGAGACAGAATCGTACGAATTTTCACTGTATGGGAGCTCTGTATTGGCAGCTAAACGACTGTTGGCCTGTTGCAAGTTGGTCATCACTTGATTATTATGGAAGGTGGAAGGCACTACACTATTTTGCAAAACGATTTTATCAACCATTATTTGCCAGTGTTAGGGAGGATCCTCAGAATATTGAATTTTGGGTGACAAATGATTTGAAAAAATCTTGTGAAGTTGTATTAGAATGGAGATTATTAAATTCTGAAGGGGATATTATCCTTGAAGGAGCAGAAACTTCCACTATATCACCTTGCTATGCTTTGAAGCTAACTACAGTAAATATGAGCGAAATCATCAAGGATCAATCTTCTATTAAAGATACAGTCATATTTTTTA
>JAEOTL010000403.1 GCA_016839845.1 Promethearchaeota archaeon | reverse complement strand
CGATGGAGATTGGAGTCAGAGTAGAAGCGGAATGTCTCAGAACAGGAACACACACTCACATTGGTTCCGCTTATCTTACTTTTGTTGCTCTCGACAAAGACGATAAACCTACTGAGGTACCAAAATTGATACCTGAAACTGAAAATGAAAAGAGACGATACGAGGAAGCGAAAAAAAGGAGAGAAACTAGAGTACTACGAGCAAAACCCCATCGTCATAAGCAGCAGGCATGTATAATAAGGCTAGAAAAATTAAAATGATAGAAGAGCAAGTTTTCAAATATAACTTTTTATTAGGGGAAGTATAACATTATTTATAATTAGGTAGGTGATCGTATTGGAAGAAGTCAAGAATAAACCTGAATTAAAGAGGAGGATATCTTTATTTGGCGTAACCGCTTACGGTGTCGGAAATATCTTAGGGGCAGGAATATACGCCTTAATTGGAGAAGTTGTAGGATATACAGGCAACTTTTCGTGGATAATTTTTATAATTGCTTCTATAATTGGAGCTTTAACTGGTTTGTCTTATGCCGAACTATCTGCTATGTACCCTAAAAGCGGGGCTGAATTTGTGTATACAGAAGAAGCTTTCAAAATACGACTTTTATCGTTCCTTCTTGGATGGATCATTATTTTTTCAGGAATTCTCTCAGCAGCTACGGTTGCATTAGGATTTGGGGGGTATTTAGCCGCTTTAATAGGAATTCCTCCAATTATTCCCGTTGTTATTTTTGCTGTAGTACTGATAGTTATTTTAAGCCTTGTTAATTTCGTGGGAATAAGAGCATCTACATGGACAAATATTATATTTACCTTAATTGAGGCTTCGGGACTCATTTTGATTATTATAATTGGCATACCATATTTAGGGACAGTCAATTACTTTATGTTACCAATAGGAACCTCGTTTAGTCAAATATTCTCGTCAGTAGCGTTAATATTTTTTGCTTATATTGGGTTTGAAGATATAGCAAATATCGCTGAAGAAGTTAAAATGCCTGCTAAAAATCTTCCTCGAGCGATAATTTATTCCATAATTATAACAACCATTTTGTATTGTTTAACGGCACTGTCCGTAGTTAGTATCCTGGATTTTGATTTGATTGCAGCTTCTCCAGCACCTTTAAGCGATGTTGCTTCAGAAGTATTAGGAGATGTTGGAGGGATAATTATGTCCTTTATTGCTCTATTTGCAACAGCGAACACTGTTCTTATAATGATGATTGTCACTTCAAGAATGATGTATGGTATGGCAAGAGATAAAGCATTACCGATAGGATTAAGTAAAGTATCACCTAAATTTAAAACTCCCGCCTTAGCTATTTTAGTAACAATGATTCTAACTATAATTCCTTTGGGACTCTATTTCTTTGGGGATATATCTACTGTCGCAGATGCCACCGTTTTTGGAGTACTAATTACTTTTTTCCTCGTGAATCTAAGTCTTATAGTTTTACGCAAGAAAAAACCCGAGCTTGAAAGACCTTTTAAACTAAAACCAAATATTAGGTGGCTCCCAATAGTTGGTTTATTAGGTTGTATAGCATGTTTTGGGCTATTCTTTTCGTTTGCAGATTTAGAGGGGTTATTAACAATAATCATCCAAGCTATTATCGTGCTACTTGGAATAGTAGTTTTCTACGCAATGAAATCAAAGATAGATACTAAATCTGAGAAATAATTCGTTGATAAATAGTAATTAACCGTATTTTTCTTTCCATTTTTTTTGCTTTTCTTCACTGTCTCCTTTCATTTTGCATGGTTTGTGAATTTCGTCTTGCATTTCCCATTGTTTTTCTAATTCCTCTTCGAGGTCCTCATTCTTTCTTTCATGTTCCTTATTGGATTGCTTGTTACCTTTGCTCAAAGTTCTCCCTCTAAACATCTAAATAGTCATATATTTGATCTATCCTGACATATCCAATAACATCGTCTCTTAAGTAGATTTGGAACGACAATTCAATATCTCTATATGGTTTCAATATATTAAGTAAGGTAATGTGTTCCGGTTTTTGAAACTTTTCCTTAAAATTGTTTCCCACACCTTCGGAATATTGATATTGTTGAAGAACAAAATTACCTCGGAATTGATTCTTTTTTAGAAAAGATATGATCTTATCGATATCGCTTGGTTTCATTAAATTCTCCACGTAAGTAGTCCTTATTTCAAAATCAATATCCTCACAATCATTAACCATAGTAAATGTTTTAGTGATAAGATCAGAATTAACTTGATTTCCTGTAATTTTAGCGAGTCTTTTATTATTGAGGGGACCTTTCACATCTAAAGCAATTCTATTGATATACGGTATTAATCCCTTTATAACACTCGGTTTAGTTCCATTTGTGTCGATGCTTATATATTTTCCAACTTCCTTTATTTCTTTGCATAATTCAAGTAAATCATTTTGAAGCGTAGGTTCACCTCCAGAAATACTCACACCGTTCACTAACATATTACTTTCAATTTGCCCCATTAATTCAGGAACCAAAATATCTCTTCCTACACCTTCATGTAATAGATATTTATTATGGCAAAATTCACAACTTAAGTTGCACCCCACAGTGAAAATAACCATTGCTGACTTATTTGGGATGTCCTTTGTTGATATATCTACAACTCCACCGACTCTCATGATAAGGCTTAATTTATTGTTTTTATTAGTATCTTTTCAACTGTCTTGTTTCTAAAAAGTTTGTCAAATTTAAAAAATAATCCTTTATTTAAGATGTTAATAAATTTTAAATTAATTAAACCTTAATGTGATGAAAATGGAAGGTCATGTTCATTTTGAAGATTTAGATTTTAAGTATGGTTATTCTTGTATGCCGGATAGATTGCACTTCTACACAAAAGAGGAAAATGATTTTCGAATGGAAGTACGAGAATGGTGTAGAAAGAACCTCTTACCTTATGCTGATAGAATAGATCGGGAGAGGAATTATGACTTAGCAGTTGATATTTTACGTAAGATGCCATATCTGAACATAGTAATCCCAGAAGAAGCTGGAGGACTTGGGAAGGGTATACTATATCGAACAATATTTGGAGAAGAACTAACAGCCTTTAGCTACTCCATCGCAGGGATATTTGGTGCTTCTTCCTGTTTATTCGCAGGACCAGTAATTGAATTCGGAACAGAGGAACAGAAAAAGAAATATCTTTCAGGTATAGCTGATGGGTCAAAGATAGGGGCGATTGGAATTACTGAACCCACTGGAGGTTCAGACGCTATAGGTGGGATGAGATTAAAAGCTGTAAGAGATGGAGACCATTATGTTCTCAACGGAGAAAAGTGTTTTATAACAAATGGGAGCCATGCTGATTATATTT
>JAEOTL010000125.1 GCA_016839845.1 Promethearchaeota archaeon | reverse complement strand
TCATGAGAAGGATTATAAAGCAAATGCTTCCAAGAAAGAAGGTTCGTGGAAAAGAAGCTCTTAAAAGGGTCCATGTATATATTTCAGATATTCCTGAACGATTTAAGAAGAGATATCAGACATTAGTCCCAACTGAGATCTATAACGCTGATAAAAGTCGCCTTTCGTATTTCAATAAATATATAACCTTAGAAAATCTTTGTATGCGTATTGGATGGAATAAAAAAGAAATCGAGGCATAAAAAAATGTCAATGAAAGTAGTTCAAGCATCAGGGAAAAGGAAAAGTGCTATAGCACGAGCAGTATTAAAGCATCCCTCAAAGGGACAAATAAAAATTAATAATGTACCCCTCCATTTATATGAACCTGAAATTGCTAGGATGAGGATCCAAGAAGTTCTTGAAATAGCAAATCATCCAAAACTTGAGAAATGTGATATTAGTGTCCGGGTTGAAGGTGGAGGAATTATGGGGCAAACTGATGCTGTACGAATTGCTATTGCTAAATCTGTGCAAAAATTTATTGGTACCAAAACGATTGAAAAATCTTTTCGAGAATATGATGACTCTTTGTTAAGTGGCGATTCAAGACGAACAGAGCCTAAGAAATTCGGTGGTAAGAAAGCTCGAGCTCGAAGGCAAAAGAGTTTTCGGTAAACTATCTCAACTCTAAAGGAAGTTAATAGGAATCCCAACTTTTTCTAAATCTTCTAAAAAAGTAGGATAAGAATCTTTAACAATGTCGATATCCTTTATTATTGAGTCTGTAGAAGCAAATAAAGCGGCAATTGTGCAAGCCATTGCTACTCTATGATCCCTTTCATGATTAAAGGCAACCCCATTCAATTTGTCACAGTGATAAATTGTTAGCTTATCCTGTTCCTCTAAGACTCTCACTCCCATCTTCGTTAATTCTCTTGCCATTGAAGAACTCCTATCGCTTTCTTTCAGTTTAAGCCTTCCAATATTGTATAATACTGTTTTCCCTTTTGCAAATGCCCCAATTACTGATAAAATAGGGAAAAGGTCAGGTGTATCACTGCAATCAATTTCTATTCCTTGTAGTGGATATTTATTAAGATCCCCATAAATTATAACTTGCTTTTCACTCTCATCAAATTCGATGTGAGCACCCATATTATTCAATATTTCTATAATATATTTATCTCCCTGATTATTTTCCATACTTAAATTTTTAATAATCACTTTTGAAGTTTTTTTTGATAAAACTACTGCGGCAATGATAAACGCAGCAGCTGAAAAATCTCCAGGAATATCATAAACTTGAGCTCGATAATTTTGATCAGTTGTGATAAAAAATTTCCTATTTATAAGATCTTCTTGGATATTTATTCCAAATGAATTCAGTACATCTAAAGTAATTTTGATGTAGGGAACCGAAACTATAGGTGTTGTGACTTCAATTTCAATGTAATCACGCTTTTTACATTTTAGTAACGGGCACACAATTAGCAGCGCAGAAATAAATTGTGATGTGATATCCCCTGGGATCCTTATTTTTTCACAGAGTATTTCAGTAGGCTTTATATGAAGTTTATCTTCTTTATACTCATATTCCGCTCCCAGAGATTTTAAAGCATCAAGAAGTGGGAGGATAGGCCTTTTTAATGTAAAGAAATCTCCTGTTAATGAAAGACCATCTTCAAGCAGTAAACTAATAGCACTAAAGATTCTAGCAGAAGTTCCAGAATTCTTACAGTCAAGAGGTTTATTTATCTTTTTAAAGGATCTATTTATATTTTCGACAACATAGGAGTTTCCATCTACTTTTAAGATTTTTACTCCCACTGATCTCAACATTTCGATTGTGACTCCCGCATCACCACTAACAAGTGGATTTTTAATAATTGATATACCTTCAGCAAGACTGGCTGCTATGAACGCGCGATGTGAATAACTTTTTGAGCCGGGTGCAACGATTTCTCCGTCTAAACTTTTCGTCAAAGGAGTGATTTCTAGATCCATTAAATAATAAATAGAAATTAATAGATATAATATTAATTAAATAATAATGGAAGATTATAGTTTTATGTAGCTTCTAAGGATGTGAATATCGTGGATAATACACTTGGCAGATTCTTTAAAATTACTTCATTTGGGGAAAGTCATGGGGAATTGATTGGAATTATCATAGATGGTGTTCCCGCAGGACTTACTATAAACGCTGATTTCATCCAGAATGAATTAGACATGAGAAGACCTGCTCAATCTTCTATTGTATCCCCACGAGATGAAAAAGATAAAATTAAAATTCTATCAGGAGTGTTTAATGATAAATCAACTGGAGCGCCAATATGCATAATAATCGAAAATCAAGATGTAGATTCTTCAAAATATGAAGAATTTAAGAAATTTTTACGTCCATCCCATGTGGATTATTCAATTCTAAAAAAATATGGGGGATTTTCCGATTTTCGAGGATCAGGAAGGTTTTCTGGTAGGATTACCGCTGGTTTCGTCATTGCAGGTGCGATCGCTAAGCAAATTTTAAATAAATATAACATTAATGTATTTGCTTATACAAATGGTATTGGAACGATTCTAGATGAGAAGATATATGATACTGTGAGTAATAAAGATCTAATTTCTTTACGAGAAAGTTCTCTAGTAAGATCTTTAGATCCAGAAAAATCAAAATTAATGATTCAACTTATTAAAGAAGTCAAAGAACAAAAAGACTCAATTGGTGGGATTGTTAAATGCATTATTACAAATTTCCCGGAGGGGAAGGGGGGCCCTCTCTTCAATAGTCTTGAATCAATTATAAGCAGAGCTATATTTTCCATTCCTGCGATAAAAGGTATCGAATTTGGGGCTGGTTTTAAATCATCAAGCATGAAGGGATCTGAGCACAATGATCCTTGGATCTTTAGGGATGGAAAGATTCAAACTAGTAAAAATGATTCTGGAGGTATAATAGGCGGGATTTCTACGGGGATGCCAATCGAGTTTACTGTTGCTGTAAAACCCACAGCATCAATCGGAATTCCTCAGAAAACTGTGAATATAGAATCGTTAGAAAATGTGGAAATTGAATTTACTGGTCGCCATGATCCATGTATCGTCCCTAGAGTGGTTCCTGTGGTTGAAGCTATGACAGCCATTACTTTAGTTGATTGTTTGTTATTAGAAGGATTCATACCTAAGATTTTTAAAAATTTGGATATGTGATTTATAATGGAAGAGGCTGAACAAGAAGAGTTTATAGAGAAGGTCCTAAATATTATTGATCGGTGGTCATTTGAGCATTGTGCTTATTGTGAAGAGGGGGCACTGGTTTCAATCGAAGGAATGCTTGATTTTAAATGTGATAAATGTGGTAAATCAATGAATCCTGTTTCGTATCTTGGAGAAATTGCTAAAATTGTCTTTAGCTATAGAGATAAAATGGAAAATCCCTAGTACGGGTTTTAAGAGCGTCATTTGATAAAAATGTGAAGCTCTTTTGAGTGGATTAGTGGGATTGACTATTGAAAAAAGTTTTAATAGAAGATAATGTTAAAATTTAAGTTAAGTTATTATTATTACGAATATAAAGTAGATTATTGTTTTAATAAATTAATTAATGGTTAAGGAAGAATGGACAAGAAAATTGACACATCGGCCCAATTCATTGAATTCTATAAAAAAAAAGGGGATTATTTAGTATCACTCTCAGAAAACCATTTGAAGAACAAGGAATATCGTAAATGTCTTGAATTATTAAACCAAGCCTATAATATGTACAAGAAGGGTAATTATGTCGAACTTGCTGAAAAAACTAAAGGTAACTTCTTAGAAATAAAAGAGAAATATTTTACTAAAAAACCAGAATAAAAAATCTCTCTCATCATATCCCGTAATCCAATTTATTTTTAATATCTTCGATGTGTGAACCTTCCCAATAAATTTTTTTACAGTTTAAGTTTTTGCATTGAAAAAATTCGTCATAATGCATGTAAGTTTCCAATAATACGTGATCTTTAACTAAGTTTTTGTCGCTGATCCTTTTTAATGTGGAGTTACAAAGGGAGCATCGCGCATTTTCCACTTTGAATTCAAAATCAATATTAAGAACCTTGCTAAGTTGATCTAAATAATTTTGGATTCCTTCTCCCTTCAAATATATGCAATTTCCATAAAACCTCTTGAATAAGGGAAAATCTTTTGTTATTATAAATCTATCATTTTCCTTAGCATAATCTACCAGTTTTTCATCGGGAACCGGATTTACATGAAAGTAATCAATTAAATCATTTGCATAGACTGTATCGTACCCAAGTATACGTAGAAATCTTGTCAATTTCCCAAGCATAGCATCTACTAAGAATTTCATCTCGAAAGGCATTTAATCTTATTATTTGATTCTAGATTAAATATATTTAAAATATTTTAGAAATTATATAAATAGAATCTCAACAAATTAAAGGAATAAGAATTTAAATGGATCCTTCAGCTTTTATGGAAAAAGCCTCTCGTTTTCACGGACATATATGTCCCGGATTAGCAATTGGTGTTCTAGCGGTAAAATATATTTTAAGCCGTGGATTTAATTTTTCTCCAAATGAAGAAGTAGTAGCTGTTGTGGAAAATGATAATTGTAGTGTTGATGCGCTCCAAGCTCTTTTAGGAACCACATACGGAAAGGGGAATCTCATCCATCAAGATTATGGCAAACCCAATTATTATTTTTATAATAGAGAGACAAAAAAAGCCATAAAACTTTCCATTAAAAATATCAAAGATGAAGACAAAAAACTCTCTAAACATGAACGAATTCAACAAATTTTACATTCAAATCCAGAAGACTTCTTTACAATTTATGAAATAGATTATAATCCCCCTAGTATGGCACAAATTGAAGAATCAATTCCCTGTGATATTTGTGGGGAGCCTACTATGGCTAGTAGACTTATGTTTTATGATAACAGTAGCATGTGTATTCCTTGCTATAAAGCTCAGAGAAAGTAAGTAAAAACATTTTTTTTATAAGGTAAAATGATTTTTCGGATAAAAAATATTAGACAAACCAACTTACCAGCAGATCGGGTTAGAGTTAAACAAATTTAATAGTGAGATATGTGTCTAACAATATTTTTAAATTAATTTGTGCATTAGATGAATAATCCATGATTAAGAATATCGAAAAAGGGTATACTTTACTCGTAAGAGGTCCCGCAAGAATTACTTTATTGGAGGGAAATTTAGAGGTCTTTGGAAAAGAGATTCTCCCGAAAAAAGGCAATACTGGTTCAACTACCTCCAATATCGGTACTCAGGATACAATTATTGTTCCCAGTGCTCAAAGTTATCCTCTCCATGCAAATATGAATTCGAAATTAGAGATCTACACCAGCAATGAAGATAATCTAAAATTGGTAGAGGAAAACTCCATTTCACCTTCATGGGTTCAAATTAAGGATGAACTCGAAAAGGAAATGAAAAAAGATAAAGAAGCACCCCTCAAGGTGATGGTTCTTGGAATTAGTAGTGGGAAAACAGCGTTAATAAAATATTTGGCGAATAGTTTCTTAAAGGAGGGGCTAAAAGGAGGGTATCTTGATTCTGATTTGGGACAACAGCTAATCTACATTCCAACAACTATAAATTTAGGAACAATAACAAATTCAATCGTCTCTAGTGAAGAAATTAAAACCGAAAAAACGACATTTATAGGAGCCACTTTTCCCAAAGGTGATTATAAATTCATCATTTCTCTATTATGCAAAAAAATGGTTGATGAGTATATCGTAAAGAATAAAGATTTTGATTTTGTTTTAATTGATACTGACGGGTGGATTAAAACCGAAGCTGGTATTTTATATAAGAATTATTTTATAGAAACTGTTGATCCAGATATTCTAATTTCATTTCATGACGAAACAATAGAAGAATTAATTGATATTGAAAAAACTTCTTCAAAACAGAGAAAAGACCGTAAAATGTATTTAATATCAGACGGAAATGAGTATTTCTATGAAAAAGATAAGGATGAGAGAAGATTTTTACGCCAAAGCCAGTTTTCCAAAACGTTTGAAGAGTTCAGAAAAATATCTATTCCGTTAGATGGGATAAAATTCATAAAAACGGATTTCAATAAAGAAAAAGATGAAATTGTTGAAATGGGAGTACATGTAAATGATTTACTAAACCTTCCCTATCATTTCGTAATCATTGGATTACTCACAGAAGATTCTGAGTTAGTGGAAATTGGGCTTCTCTTTACAATTAACCCAGAAAAGAATTATATTCTTCTCTATTCAAACTTAACGTACAAACAGCAACTTCGAGTAAAAAAGATATTATTGGGAAGTCTGAGATTATCAACGAAAGGTAACCACCAAGGCTATCTTTACTTGTAATTTCTAGGAATAACTCCATATAATCTTATCTTTAGATAAAACGATTACACATTTATTTAAGAAAAAACAATAATTGAATAAAGTTTTATAATCCTTATATTGTGGGATTTATAGGTTTTAAATAATTGTGTGACTTACTTGGGAGAAGACATACTGTCAAGGTTTCTTAATTTAATGAATTCAAATCTTACTGATTCAGACCTTGAATTAGTTCAATTAGGAAACTCGTTAGGATTAGATTTAGCGCCTTATGCTAAATTAAGGGCGTCACAGGATAATGATTTCGTTGAAATCATTAGAGATAAAGCATTAGCAAGGATGAAAATCAACAAAGAGAACGTTTTGGCGAACAACCATTCTTTTTATTCTGGAAGCATTGATTTTATGGTATCAGACGAACCTGAAGGCAAAAAATTTTTCCTATTAGAGACTAATGGTGGATCGCATAGAGGACTTTCAATAACCACGAAGAAACAACAAATTCTATTGTACAACGGTTACCTTGAAAGTATCCTTTATGCTCTTAAGAAAAATGAGAGAAAAGATAAAAGGGTATTTGTATTAATCGGTGTTCCGGTTGAAGACGCTTTAATTCATGAAAAGGTCTTAATGATAGACTACTATAGAAACGCTTTGAAATCAAAAGGTTTAACAATAGATTTATTTAATGCTGAAAATTTTAGCAGTGTTTTTAATGCAGATATCAATTTTTTAATAGCTGATTATAGACAGCTATCCAATACTCTTTCTTTTTCCGATAATTGGATTAAATATAACGGTAATGAAGTTAGTGTCTTAATAGGAGATGGAAGCGCAAGACGTTTAAAAAATTTAGATTTTGAAACGCAAATAAAAAGGGACTTTCTTAAAATTAGAACTATTATCGTCAATCCGATATATAAAGTCACTGATGATAAATCATTGACCTATCTAGCGAGCTTTTATTGCAAAGAATTATTACAAAAATACAAATTGAAATATCTGACTTTTACTAAGGCATTCAACGAGAAGGACTTGATTAAAAAACTTAATTTCCTTATAACTAAATACGATAAATCTTTTATAATAAAACCTAATGGTGGATCTGGAGGAGCTGGGGTTATGCTGGTTTCCAAAGATAATATCAAAGCTGATGTGAAAGCAATAATAGAGGAAAGTAAGAATGAATTCTTTGCCAAATTTATGAAAACGCGTGATCCTTTTCCTTACACAATCCAAGAAAAGGCAAATTTTTCCTTGATTGATTGGAAAGAAGGGAAGCATACGTTTGACTTGAGGATTTATTTAGCCCAACACAAAGGACTTGTAATTCCTATAGGGGGATTAGGTAGAATAGCTCGAGGAAACTATATCAAAGGTTTAGATAAACAAGAATTCGTTGTAAACTTGTCTGGTTATGATGGTCAGGTTGAAGTGGAACGCGGAATTGGCTTTTCCAAAGAAACTTGTAAGTTATTAAATCTTGAAGAAGAAGATTTTATAAATATGTTTTGCATTGGAAGCATTTTATTTGCCAATATTGTAAAAGATTACAATAAAATAGTAAATTTTTCTAATTGGGACAAAAATTTCAGATAGATCATGATTGGCAACAAAGTTATCGATAAATTATTGGATTTAGAGGGTAGGATCAATCTATATGAAGAAATCTTAAATACTTTAAAAAATCACGCGATTACAAGAAAATTTCATTATGTTGAGCTTGAAACATCCGAGGGGAGAATACCTGTAATAATGATAGCGAAATCATTGAATCCTGACGATGTCAAATATGTGAAAATCTTCTTGGGAGCTCAGCACAATGAGTATAATGGATTATTCGGCATTCTTGAGTTTTTAACGATGATTAAGAGAGAAGAAATATCCTTAAATGATATATTAAGAGAAGATCAACTATTGATTTTTGCACCCCTTATGAATCCTTACGGATTTATACACCCCAGAACCGATAATAAATCGGGATATTATCTAAAAAATGGTTCAAATTTAAATCGTTATTGGGGAGATGTATTCGCACCAGGATTTGTATCTGTGAAGGATAATTTTGACGATAGGTCAATCCCTGAACATGCAATTTCTTTTCGGAAACTAATTGAAAAATATTGGATAAAAGAGGATGTCAGAATTTACATACTAGATATTCATGAAACCTCTCTTCTCGATAGGTACTTGAAAGAATTAGGGAATAACTTATATGAAAAGTCGATAACTTACAAATTTTCCCACTGGCTTCAAGAAGGAATAGTTTACAATATTATTAAATTAAATAAAGTTCCATTTTCTCGAAAACCATTATTTTACAAATGTTCTCCTAACGCTGATCATACACATATCAATCTAACAATGAACCAATTGGAGCAGGTAACAGAACTGCTGCTAGAATATACGTCAGCTAATTATGAAAAACTGGCGTTTTATTTCTGTTACAGTAATAAGAGTAAGGATTATTGTGAGAGATTGGCAAATATTGTTTATAATGACTTGAGGGAAATATTATGGGAAACGTGTTTTCCTTCCTTTATTCATAATATTGCAAAGCACGGTTGCGTTGTACACTTGAGTGATCTCGATATAAGACGAGAAGTTTATTCAATGGAATTAGAATCTGAGAAACTTTTTTTTAATATTTTAAATGAAATAGAAAAGGCAAAAATTGAGAAGGATTATATAAATAAAAAAAATCAAAAATTCTATAAGAGCATTCAGTTAGTTGTTACCTCAATTAAAACAATGATAGAGCTTTTCTAGCTCTCTGGTAAAATAGAAGAAAGGGAGTTTACTTTGGAATATCGGTTACTTTTAAGCATTTTAAATGATAGTAACATGATTTCTCCCCAATAAATTTCCCTGATTTCATTTTTCCTAGGGTAAATTGAAAGTTGCAGCCCAAATTATCGTTTTTTATTATCTTTTTGCATGTATTGCATTCATACATAAGAATGCAATTTAACTAAGTATTCGCTCCACTAGGAGTTCAAGAATGCGAGGGTGGCCCCAACTAGGACCCCCTCATTCTTCTTTTGAGAATGACCTCCCTTTTTTAAAATTAGCATATTTTTCTTTGGAAGGTCTAACAACTGGGAGTTCTCTTCAAAATTTTTAAATTTGATTACTTTATCATTTTTACTATGAATTAGCAGAATCCTTCGTGAAAGGTAATTCCATGTGTCTAGTGTAACCTTTTCTTTTACTCCTTTCATAATTAAATAGGGAGATAATTTATAGTTGACTTCTTCACTGGGGAACAATCTAACTCCTTTCATTAAATAGCTTAAAATTACAATTGGATTGTGTTTAGGGATGTTTTGCTTAAAGTTTGACATTGAAGAGATCGCAACAATTTTCCTTATATCTTCATTTTGGAATCCCCCACAAAGTATGGTTAATGCCCCAATGCTAAATCCGATACAATTTATTGTTAAGCGAGAATATTCCTCATCGGATTTAATCCAATTTAAAATGTATTTGAAATCCTCAATTCTTGTTAAAAAATCACTTCTTTTCCCTACTTTTTTAGATTTACCTGTTCCTCTCGCATCATATGCCAATATAATATATCCCTGTAATGCCAACGGATAGTAATAATATTGAAGTGTTTTCATAGTATCAGAAAATCCATGGCAGACAACTATTATTGTTTTTTTAGAATCAACCTTAGTATTATTTCTGTTTCTAACAAGCGTGGATGATAATGAACCATCTGAAACTTTAATATCTATATTTGATACTTCAAGTTCTTTTAGAGAAAGTCTAATCCATCGATCAAACCAAAGATCCCGAAATGACCAATAAATTTCAAATGGGGTGTATACGATCAGAAATGTTGTAGTAGATAAAATAAAACATTTTGTAAAAGCAACTGATGTACAGGGATTTCCTAATTGTATATTTAATTCCCAGATACCCCAACTAAAAAGGGAATCAATTATTATTAAAAATAAACGCTTATAAATGTTGGATGGCAAATTTATTCAGCCTTAATCTTATAGATTACGTAATATATTGAAAAACAAAATTGAGATTAAATAGTAATTGTTTAGATTGGATAACAAAGACTGCGATTAATGGTCTTAAAAATAATATGAAGATAAACGAATTTTTTTATTAGGATTAAAGCTTTGCTTTATCTGGGGGGCATCCAAAATCGTCTCTTACTTTACAATCTCGCTTGCTTGAACTCCCTGGACATGGGGCACATTTTGCTTTTCTCATAAGAGCCTCAATTTCACTAATCTCATACCCAAATGATTCATCTTCAGTTTCATCAACAAGCATATCATCTTCAATTTTTGAAAGATCATAATCAACATCGTCATCCAAATTATCCTTCCAGTCTTCTAAATCAATAATCTCATCCCCATCCTCATCTACTTTTCCCTTTGGGATCTCAAGATCTTCATCATCTTCAACTGGAGCACTCTTTTTTTTAGCCATGATTTTCACTTATTAAAGAAATGTCTCTTTTCTTTTGTTTTTTTTTTAATATATAATCTTTGATAAAATTTAATTTTACTATTTTTGGTCTCACAAAATCAAGTGTTAACTCTCCTTTTTGCAGAAGAATTTATGGATTTACCATCATAAGGGTAATTCTGTATCTATTATATCGTTTATTTGATTAAAGAGAACTTTATTTTTCTGTATCTCATTGGAATACTTTCTAATCTCATCTAATCTAGTGGGTAGTTCGTTAGGTGAAAAAGTTTCATATTTATTTATATGGAATCGCGGTATGAGGTACTTGAAATGAAGTTGGGCAGTTTCTAAGCCATGATCTAAAAAATCTCTTAAAATATCATAATTTTTATTAGATTCTATGTAAAGATCATCCAGATATAGTAGAACTACTAAGGCATTGCTTAACCTACTGAAAAATTGTAATAGGGTGACTATTTCTTTTTGATATTTTTTTTTATATAACAGTAATTCAGTATTCTCTAAACAATATTTAGATTCAATGTCATAACGGAGTTGAGAGAGAAGTTGCAGTATTTTTCCGCAATTAGCTAGTGATTTTGGAAGCTTGAGGGGTAATGGTAGCCTTTTTATGAAACTTCCATTAAATCTCAGATAATTTCCAGCCATATGGAGGGAACTAAACAATGTTTTAAAAATGGTATCCATCAAACTAGAATTAAGTATTACTAAAAGACTAAACAGTTTTTCTTGGTTAAAGGAGGGTATTCTTACAAAATATAATCCAGTTACATTTATATATAAGCCAGGATCGTAAACCCAAGTGAGTTCTTTAGCTATTTCTCTAAATATGAGTTTTTGATTTGAAAAATTTCTCCAAATATCTCTAAACTCCTGCTGATAATGAATATAAGATATTGGAATAATATTTTTTGCTATTTTTATTGGTTTATCAAATTGAATATAATATCTTCCAACATTCCCCGTACCAATCAACAACAAATCTTTCTTGGAATTTTTATAAGTTCTTGCTTTATCAAGGTGCTTAGACCAGTTAATAAACCCAAAAGGCCTATAAAATATTTGAAGATCACTTACTGAGTCTTTAAATGGTTTATAGTGATTGTATAAATAATTAATTAAATCAATTCGACCAGTTATTGGAAAAACAAAAGAGGGGATTTTTCTAATTAAATTTTGGGGTAATATTTGTGTTTTTGTATCGCGTGTGTCAAATAAGTTTTCAACGTGGGTAAGTTTTTTTATGAAGATTTTATTTTCGGCCTTTGGAGTTGATTTTTTAAAAGAAATAATTATTGGATAAGCTGCAGTCCTCCCAAAAATAGGTAGAGAGGAAATATCAATGATTTCTTTAAGTTCAGTATTATTTAGTAAAATTTCTCGGATTTTTACACCGTAATCAGCAGATAAGCATTTATTGGTAGTTATCATGGATAAACATCCTTCCTTGTTTCGTAGTAACTCTAAAGATCTCTCAATAAAAATAACTGAGAGATCAAATAAGCGATAAGCTGATTGGAAGCTTTTTTTTAACTTGGTTTTAAAATCACTATCAAAAATTTTCTTATTTTCAATATACGGAGGATTTCCTACTATAATTTCGAAATTTTTCAAGTTGAAATTAAATAAAAAGTCCAGATTTGAAAGATTTAGTTTTATATCTATTTTTTCAATAATTCGGGTTATTTCTTCTGAGTTAAATTTAATTCCATCAATTTTGAAGTGGTTAATGTATTGTTCATTATTTGTAAATAACCATTCTAATAGTCTAACTTTAGAAATTAAATATGCAGGTTCTTCAATTTCATTACCAAATAAGTTATTTTGTATTATATTCTGTTTTATTTCAAAATCATCAAACCCTAAATTTAGAATCTTATAAAATTTATAAAGAATATTAGCTGCTGCTATCAGAAATCTCCCAGATCCACAAGCAGGATCTAAAATTTTAATATTTTGGATTTTACTTTTTAAATTTCTTTTAAACCTTGGGTCATTAGCTAGCCTTTGTTTTAATTGATCAAGCAGAGAATTTAGATCGTCAGATTTTAATATTTTATAAAATTCTTCAAAGTATAATTTAAGAACCTCGGAGACCATGAACTCTACTATTTTATTAGGTGTGTAAACTATTCCTAAATTCTTGTTGCTCGATGTTTCGTTTAGTCTACTTTTTTCAAAATCATCTATTATTAGATGTAATCGACTTAGAATATCTTTAGTAGGCACGTTCTTCATTATAAAATTATAGGTTTGATTATTAATCTCAGTTTTAAGTTTTATTTCTGCTTTTAATTTAGATTACCTTCCTAATAAAAATGATAGAAACAATAATATCATTAAAAGAACTATAACTAGAAGATAATCAAAATATTAAATAAACCCCCGAGGTTCCAATTGATTGATACTAGCTTTCTTGAATCATTTATTGAAAATCCTAATTTACTATCTGAATTAGATCTAAATACTATTTTTAAAATTCTAAACTCAGCTCAGAATGCTTTTGAAAATGAAAACATTCTCTTAGAATTTGAATTAAATAACCCAAAGGAAGAAATTTATGTAGTGGGTGACATTCATGGTGATTTGGAAAGCTTACTTAAACTTTATATTATATTTAAAGCTAAAAAACCATGTGCCGTTATTTTTTTAGGAGATATCGTTGATAGAGGGCTTAAACAACTAGAATGTTTAACTTTTATCTTAAGTTTGAAGATTCTTGATCCACAACGGTATTATTTATTAAAAGGAAATCATGAGACATGGGAAATGAATCAGGCATACGGTTTTTTGGAAGTGTTTTCAAGGAAATTCAAAGGTACTTATGGGTTTAAGGAAATATTAGAACTCTACAATGTACTCCCTATTTGTGCATTGGTTAATAAGACTGTTTTATGTCTGCACGGTGGGATTCCTCAAGACAAAGATATACTAAAAAAATTACGGAATATTAAAACTAAGAATTTCCATACTTTGAATAACTCTACTTCACAAGCTTTATCCCAAATCCTGTGGAATGATCCTAAAGTAAATTTGAAAGAATTCACTGAGAGTTTTAGAGGTCCAGGGATTAATTTTTTTGGTGAAGATGTTTTTAATGAGTTCTTAGAGGAGAATAACCTTAAGTATATGATTAGATCACACGAAAGATTTCCAGAAGGATATCGATGGTTCTTTAAAAATCGTTTACTATCTATTTTTTCGAGTATTAATTATTTGGGAAAACGCAATCCAATTCCAGCATCCTATGCCATAATTACACAGGATAAGATTAGTCCTAAAATTCTTGAATTATAAAACCACTTTCAGGATATAATTCGAAAAGTTCAAGAAAGTTAATAATCTATAGTTTTTGGTGAACTATGGTTATGTGTTCAATTCTTTAGGTTATTTGAGAAGCATCTGGTTTAATAAATAGTAAGTTATTTCCCCGGATGAAAATTTCATTATATTTAGCCACGGGAGTTCCCTCAAGAAGTTCTGTCGCGTCTTCTAGAATCATATTCATGTATGCGTCAATTTCCTTCAATAATCCTCTGTATTCAGTTCCGTCTTTTAATCTGAGCAAAATGATAGAATTTTGAGCGTTTTGTAAAATCTGTAGAGGACTTTTGGATCTTTGTTGATTATTATTCCTATTCGACATGTTAATACCTTTTTCAATGGAGAATTATATTTACAATTATTGAAAAGTTAATTAAAAGATAATTTTTTTTCAATTAAAACCTTTTTATCAATATTAAAAAGAATGAGTTCAAAGCGAATTGGATTTTTTATTGATGAAAAAAAACAATAAGCTAAATAAAAAGAAAACAATAATCGAGAAATATAATTCATCTGCTCAATTCTATGATGAAAGATATAAAGCGATCCAAGAAAAAAAATATCAAGTCACATTAAATAACCTCTCCTTAAGTGGAAAAACGGTACTTGATTTGGGATGTGGATCTGGGATGTTATTTGAATACATACTGTATTTAAAATCTAATCAAAATGATGGTAAATGTAAATTCGTAGGTATTGATATTTCTTGGAACATGCTTCAACAATTCAAAACAAAAATGTTAAAGATGAGTGAAAACGCGAATGTAATGATTATATTATCAGACATTGAAAATTTACCCTTTCGGAATAATGTTTATGATGTAGCCATCTCCCTTACATCTTTTCAGAATTTACCTAATATGGTCAAAGGTATTTCAGAGGCAATCAGAGTATGCTTAAAAAAAGGTGTAACTATTTTTTCAGTTTTAAGAAAGAAATTAGATAAAAAATCGTTTGTGAATTTCTTAAAACCATTTACACAAGATATCAAATTAATAGATCATCAAGATTTAGAGGATATAATTATCCGAGGTAAATTGAGATAAAAAACAATTTTAATCATTTATTTCTTCTCAAAATCACTTAAAATTTCATCAACATTACTATATATGTTGAATTTTTTTTGGAAAAAGCTGGAAACGTTCGTGATATCGCGTTCTAAAATTGAAGCGGCATTAGGATGATCACGAGTGACCCATTGTAGCCAATCAATGATTAATATATTTCCTTTATGGTCTAATATGATATTAAATTCTCCTAAATCTCCATGAATTATGTCAGCTTTTTGGTAAATAGTTTTTATTTGCTTAATAATTCTGTTAAATATCTTTGCGGGATTTTTAATGCTTTTATGGTATACTAATTCTTTTCCTCTGAGATAAGACATTACAATAGCATGTCGATTATAAGCAATGGGCTTAGGAGTGTTTAACTTTAACTCATAAATTTTTTGTAATGCTTCAAACTCCTTCTTGGCAGCAAGTCTATTTATATAGAGCCAAGAGAGATGTCCCCTTTCCCCGATAAGATCTCGATATTTTTTTATGTTTCTGAAACTTGCTCGTCCCATACGGAAAAATTTCAGAGCAAAAATAGTTTCATTATCATCCATACAACCGTAGACATCAGACTCTTTACCTTTTCCAATTAGAGGTCCCAGTTGGCTAATTACATTTTTTTCAACAAGTGTATGCAAGGCAAGTAAATCATAAGCTTTCGAGTTAAGGGTGTAAGCAACATCATATTTAGAGGAATCTCTTACTATTAAGTCAAGTTTATGAACCTTATTTAAGCGGAATAAGGTTTCTTCCATCTTATATCTTGAATAAAATTTAATATCGGTTAGAGTTACAAATTCGGATCTTTTCATTCCAATCTCTATTGCCATTAAGATTCGAAAATCCTCTTTATCACATTTTGTGAGAAACTTTGCTACTTCCACTCCAGATCATCTAAAAAATGAAATTTCTATAGATTTTTAAAAACGATATTAATTTGTAAATATTTAGGGATTCGAAGAATATAACTAAAAGACTGTTGATCAAGAGAAATAATTCAATGTCCCTTCTCCGAATGATAAAATTATCCAAGGTTGATCCTTCCTGAAAGAGAAATAGATAAATCCCGAAACCTAAGTAAAAAAATATCCCCATACAAATGAACAATCCAATAATGGAAAAAATAATAACCTGATTTTCCATTTCAATTATTCCAATAATTAGATTTATAATAAAGAAAATTCCTGTCATAAAGATTAGTATTTGAGAAATATCAACCCACATTTGATAATTTAAGTTGCTTACTTCCAAGTTCCCACTTGAGGTGTTCCACGCTAAGGAAGTACTTAGATTTAAAAGAAAAATTATAGGGAAAAAAATTGATCCTAAGAGAAACACAAAATATAATCGTATGGTTATAAATCTGCTAAATAATAGAGTTGCCGATCTTTCCTGAATAGAATTGTTTAGCATGGTATTCAATTTTTTCTGGATCTCAATTGGAAAGTCTTTTTTCACCAACATAATCTGGAGATCTAAATCAGAAAAATTGGGGATAAGCCCGTTGAGTTGTTTATATCCCCTTTTAAATCTATTCTTACTACTTTTTGACCCTCTCCAAATATAGAGTATTCCGTTTTCCTCATCCAAAACCACACATATATCATGAACTAAAAGATTGTGCTCTTCTTCTAACCAATGAGACTTGGAGTCATCATAAATGAAAGTTCTTAACATCTATTTATCTTAACTATAATTAGTTTTTAATTTTTTCTAAAGTATCATGACAGTTGATTGGATATAATGGTAAAGTGTAAGTGTTCTCCCAGAAAAGCACGTAATCAGTGGATCAATCGTCCTCGATTCTTCCATTGATTTCTTTCCATAAGCTATCTACATAATTTTGATATGCAGTAACTATTGAAGCATCAATGGATTTAAATCGTTTTTGAGCATTTAAGTATTCTATTATTGGTTTACGTTTTGATGAATCTGAATACCTTCTACTTGGTTTGGATAATTCAAATTTACCATTTACTACTTCATAGAGAGGCCAAAAACCTGTTTCATTTGCCAATCTACCTACTATTATAGTGTGTTTTGGTTCATACCCCCAACCTGGTGGACATGGTGAAAGAATATGAATATACTTTGATCCTTTTATGTCCTTGGCTTTTTTAAACTTTTCATATAAGTCAAGAGGATAAGAAGCATTGGCAGTGGCAACATACGGAATTCCGTGGGCTTCCATGATCTTCGGCATGTTTTTTTTATGTACTAATTTTCCTTCTGGTGTTGTCGCCGTTTGAACGCCGATCGGTGTAGAACCACTACGTTGGACCCCAGTATTCATATAAGCTTCATTGTCATAACAAGCGTAAATGAAATTAGTACCTCGCTCCGCAGCCCCACTTAAAGCTTGAATTCCTATATCTGTAGTACCACCATCACCCGCAAATGCGAGGACAGTAATTTCATCTGCTAACTCTTTATCTTCCAGCGACGCTAGGATTCCAGAAGCTGAGGCTCCTGTAGTTGCAAAAGGAGTGTGATATACAGAAACCTTAGTGGTGCAAAAACCTTGCATTCCATGTAAAACTGTCAGGCAAGATGCAGGTACTGTAACAATTGTATTTGCTCCTAATGCTTTTAAAGCAATTCTGTAAATTAAGGCCATTCCACATCCCGAGCATGCCCGTGTACCTGGATAAATATATTCTTCTTCAGGGATCTCCATTACATTTACCAATTTATCTCATCCTCCTTTAAAATAGACTGATTCATCATAATCCTTTAATTCCTCTAGATTTAATCCCAAAAACTCAGTTTTATTAGTAAAGATGCCTTGTTTAAATTCTTCCATGGCTTTCTTAACACCAGACAAAATATGATCTGATTTTACATCTCTTCCTCCTAATCCAACAATAAATCCTTTAATATTTGGTCTCTCCTTTAATCCATAAAGAGAGGCTTTTAATTCATATGAAAGAACTCCCTCATATCCATATCCTATATCTCTGTCAAATACTACAATATTTTTCCTATCTTTGAATAATTCTCTTAAATCTTCAGAAGGAAATGGTCTAAACAGCTTAAGACTAACTAATCCTACTTTCAATCCCTCGTTTCTGAGTTTTTTTATAGCATCCCTTGATTGAGAGGCAACAGATCCCATTGCAAAAATAATAGTATCAGCATCATCTACAGAAATCGTTTTAAATAAGCCGTTTCCATAGGATCTACCAAATTCTTCAGTGAATTGATTATGAACTTCCTTAATTATACTAATCGAATTTTCTAATGCTTTTTGCAAGGCGTATCTATATTCATAATATCCCGGAGCTGTTCCTTCCTCTCTTTTTACAACATTAGGGGTTGTGACAGGATCAATTCCTTTAACTGTTGAAATATCACCTA
>JAEOTL010000124.1 GCA_016839845.1 Promethearchaeota archaeon | reverse complement strand
TAGCCATGGCCGCATTAGAACAGGATGTTTCTGTACTAATATTGACTGGATTTATTCAACCTGACATGAGTGTTGTGACTCTTGCAAATGAAAAAGGGATACCAATTATTCTCAGTCCTTCCGATACATATACTACAATACGAAACTTAGAACGACTGAAACCAGGTATTCAAGAAGATGAAATGCAAAAAGTTCTTGACCTTATTGAAGAAGAGGTCGATTGGGATTTATTACTATAATTATACCTTACCTTTTTTTTAAACTTGGCTATTGCCTAACGTCATTGAAAGCCTAAAGCATAGATAATACCAAGGTCACAAGGAAAATCGGCATTAAAATCCATAATATAAAACCGATACTTCCAATTACCACTCCTACTATTCCTAGAGTTTTCGTATCATCTTTCGCAATTCCGATACCTCCAAAAACGATTGCAGCACCGGGAATTATTATCAAATAGAGAGGTACAACCCACACTAAGGCTATAGCAGCAACTCCGCAAAGTAAAGAATATACACCAAATGTATTACCCAATTATTTCACCACTATGATTTATTGATTTGAAACCTATGTTAATATGGATTTCTTCATTTTTAAATTATATATCTCTGTCTTTTAATTCGAGTATTCTCTGATAAAAAAAAGTAGAAAAAAGAAGATTTAAGTATTTGAACATAGTTCTTTCTAAAAAGAAATGCCTTTTTTCTATGGGAATAGTACCTCCAATAAGGTAGCAAGAAAGGGTGCTAAAAAGAAATAAACCAATATCCAATTAACTATTCCTGCTATTCCCAAGATCAATCCAATTAGTCCGAGCACTTTTGACTCATCTTTAGAAAATCCAACTATTCCAAAAACTATTGCAGCGATCGGTATTGAGACTAACCATATACCAGTTAAATAAGGAATCCAAGGAAGTATCAATCCCGCTATACCGAGAAGTAAACTAACTATACCAAATCCTTTTTCCAATTTTCACACCATTTTTTTTTATGTATCACCTTAAAAGTGTATGGATTTCTTCAGTATATAAGCTTTTTTTTCCATTAACCTATTTTGGATTTATCCTGATTGAACCACTCTTTTAGTGTGAAAAAAAAAAATAGTGATATTATAATTTTAAACATACTCCACGGAATCAAGCAAAAAAGCTAGTCAGTCAGAAATAATCGCAGTATTATATTCAAACTAAAGCTAAAGCGCAAATTTCTAGTGCAATTTAAATCTATTATGAAATTACCTAAGAATGGAAAAAGAAAAAAAAAAGAGGATTTATATACTTTGAGTTTATTTAATTAGGATTTAGGGAATCATACTAATTAGCATCCCGAGAAAGATTATAGGGGCTAACATCCATAATACAATCGTAAGAATACCTAGTATTAAACCTACGACTCCAAATCCTTTTGAATCATCTTTAATCATACCGATTATACCAAAGACTATTGCAACTACAGCACAAGCCCAAATTATGAACAGACCAAAAGGAATAATAAAGATGAATAAGTGAAGTATCAGCATTATTAATCCAATTAACCCCAATAACAAAGATATTACACCAAATGTTTTTCCCAATTTTTACACCGTTTATTTTTTTAATTTGTAATATTACACATTAAAAGTGTATGATATTAATGCGAAAATGATCTATTTAAGCTTATTTCTTTTTCCAATTTGTAGTGATTTGTTCGGTGTCCTATTAATTGTCGTTGAGCAAATATAAGCATCAAATATATTAGTTAATTATATATTTAGTTCTTTTCCTTTCGAAATCGTTCAATTATGTTTAATGTTATCTCAAGGGATTAATGCGAACAATAAACCGAATAAAGTAGCAATAAACAAAAATACAATTAACCAGATAACGAAACCGATAATCCCCAGAACTAATCCCGCGATTCCTAAGCCATTTGATTCCTCAGTAGTTATGCTAATGATTCCCATAATCAAC
The DNA here is from genome assembly GCA_016839845.1 of Promethearchaeota archaeon. The sequence continues at coordinate 11,123 of JAEOTL010000124.1, read as the reverse complement.
GAAATAATCCCAACTGTATTTCCCACCTTTTATACCTTCAATTTATTTTTGATAAGTTGTATACTGTAATATACTTCAATAACTATGAAAGGTTATTCAGAGGGATTAATGATTTAGCAATTAGTAAAATTATTTAGATTTGAAATATGAATACAAATAAAGTAAATTCGATTTGATCATCAAAGAAAACGAGTTCAATTTTAATGGTTTCAGAAAGAATTGGTAAAATTTCTTATGCTATTCGTGAAATTGCAGCAGTTGCGAATGAAGTTGCTAAAAGGGGGAAGAAGATATATCATTTAAATATTGGAGATCCTGTAATTTATGATTTCACAACGCCCAAATATATATCACAAGCGGTAGCAGATGCATCTTTTGACGGAAAGAATTTCTATGTTGATTCACTTGGAGCTCCAGAGCTAAGGGATGAAATTAGTAAATCTTTGCTTAAAACTTACAAAGTGAATGTTAAAGCCGATGACATTTTGGTAACAACAGGTGTAACTGAAGCTATTTTTTTCTTAACCGCAGGATTTATCGAAAATGGAAAGGAATTGTTAATCCCAGGCCCTAGTTATCCACTCTACATTAATTACGCTAAATTCTTTGATGGCGTTCCTGTAGAATATCAATTGGAAGAGGAAAACGAATGGGAACCTAATATTGATGATATGAGAAAAAAAATTTCAGATAAAACACAGGCAATATTGATTTGTTCTCCCAATAATCCTACGGGACTTATGTATAGCGAGAAAAAAATTAGAGAAATAATTGATATTGCAGGAGAACATGATTTACCCGTGATATCTGATGAGATATATGATCAGATCATTTATGAAAAACCGTTTATTTCCCCCGCAAGCTTAAGTAAAGATGTTCCCATTATTGGTTTGAATGGATTTTCGAAATCGCACCTTGCTACTGGATGGCGTTTAGGATATATGTATTACTATGATCCTGAGAATAAGCTTGTAGCCTTAAAAGAAGGAATTGCAAAAATGGCAAGAGCTAGACTTTCATCTAGTTCTATTGCGCAATATGCTGGAATAGAAATTTTGAGAAATCCGGGCACTCATACTCGGGAAATGGTAGCCAAGTTACGAGAAAGAAGAGATTATTCATATAAGAGATTAAGACAAATTGAAGGAATTACATGTGTAAAACCGAATGGAGCATTCTATCTCTTTCCCAAATTTAACTTTAAGGAAATAAAGAAGTGGAAAGATGACAAAGAGTTTACATTGGACCTTCTAAAAACAACTGGTGTTTGTGGAGTGTATGGGTCGGGATTTGGTGAATTTGGGAATGGACATGTACGGTTTACTTTTTTACCTAAAATTGAAATATTAGAAAAGGTTTACAATTATATTGAAGACTTTTTGAAGAATAAGTGATTGACCCATGCGTAAATCAAAATTAGAAAATCAAAGAAAAGCAATCTACTTTGACCTCATATGTGGTTTAGTTTCATCTGTAATTTCAACTTCAGGAATACTCTTTAGTGCTATAAAAGTTGAGATTTATAACATGGGCTGGTTTACAACTGGACTTACATTCTGGATTGCTTATATGCTCTTTTCATTAGTAATGATTTTTGTTGGTCTTCGTGGACATTTCCAAATAAAGAAGTATGGTATAATTAAATCGAAAAAACCCTTAAAGGCCCCAATTGTCGGGTAGTATCTTATAGAATAGGTTTATTCATTAATAAGGTATATATATACTTTAATCCATAATAAGTTTAAAAGAAATCTTAATGTAAAATATAAGCTTCACTTTGTATTAATTAAAGCCAATTGAGGTTGAAAGTTGCCAATAACGTATAATCCAAAAAAATTCAGATCGGGAATATACTTTGAATGCATCTTGGGGTTAATATCTTCGATAATAGCTTTAACAGGATTAGTATTAGTAGCAACAAAGGTAAGTTCTGCTAAAATAAAACCGGTTTTATTTACAGTAAGTTTTGCTTTTTGGACATTTTATTTTGTATTCTCAATATTTATTATATTTTTGGGTTTCTATTCATGGTATCGAGAGAAAACTTTAGATAAGAGAGAACCGCGGAAGGATTTAAAAGCACCAATAATTGGATGATGGATGACTCATAAGGTCAATGGAAAATCTAAAAACGACCTTCTTTTCCCCTAGTTTTTCTCACTTTTTATTGTTGAAAAGGAAAAGCTTTATAAACATTTTTGTCTTATTATTGTTCTGGAGTAGATTCTCCATCACTCCAAGAATGGGGTGATATATAGGTTAACACGTATAGTCACTGTACTAGAAGGATAATGATCTCGTTAACCTTACAGGATGTACACGTGATACACGAGACAGGAAAACAACCGTTCTTCCAAAAAAAAATAATTCTATATTCACCCCTCCTTTTAATTTGATGATTTATATAACAATCTCGACTATTTAAGAATCTTTCCCGTCTCTAAATACCACAAGTATAAATCTAGTTCAGCAAGATTGAGATTTACTTGTTTTGCTAGGTTATTTAAAATCCCCTCTATTTCAAGATACTTCTTCGGGGTTAAGGTTTTGGGACGTTCAATATGGTTAAATTTCACTAAAACATCAATAATATGAAAATCAATAATTGCATATTGTTTGAAACCAATATTTCTTAAGAAATGGCTTGCTTCTTTATATCCTAATCCTCTAACATTCTTTGCAATCCACTTTCTTAAATCAGGTTGGTTGAAAGGATTTCTAATATTTAGATAAATTTCTTCCTGAAGTTCTCTTGCTTCTACAATAAATTTGGCTCTGATATTAGGAAAACGGTAACCACATCTTTTTAATTCCTTCGCTAATTCTACCTCTGATAAATCATGAAATCTATCACCGATTGTATTTTGAACTTCAATACACTTCTCCGCGCTGCAATTTGCCGTCAATATGCAAAAACATAACTCGTTAAAGATCTCCATTGAAGATACTCTTCGAAACCGTTTAAAGTCTTCTACGCGATCTCGTACAATCTTACTAACATCTTCTGTTTTAAGACTGTTTAATATACCTAATAATTCTTGCATTTATTTAAAAAATTAAACATATCTTATATTTGGAATTCTTAACTAAGATAAGTTCGAAAATTATACTTTCCTAAATTCTGTCGACATGTGATATACTCATATTATATTACATGATAAAAAAGAAAAGAATTGTATAACCTAAGGAGAAAAAACTTAATCTGAACCTATGTCGGTGCGGAAATAGTGGAGATGGGAAATAACCTCACACATTCTGAAATGGAATGCTATCAAAAAATATTTGATTCCTTTCAATGCGAAAAAGCGAGTAGGGAAAGACTAGAACTATGGAAAAACAGAGCCCTTATTAAATTGATGAAATTATTGGAGAATAAAAGAAATAGGATCTTAGTAACTAATGCAATAATCCTACTCCTCTCATTATGCGAAGATTTCCCTCCCGATAATTATAATACTCACGGAGCAGATATCAATAACCTCTCTTCAAGGAATAAAAAATTTCTGAAACGTGATTTAAGAAATGAATTTCTACCTAACTAATTCTGTTCTATGCTATTTATTTAAATTTATGAATTTTCATTTTTATAACATAACAGTAAATTTGTAGGTATAAGGGTATGAATATTCATCAGACTAGAAAAGTTATTTTCAAAAAGGAAAAAACCAAATATTTGGTTTTGGTATTATTAACGGTAATTATGGTCTCAATTCTGGGTTCAAACTTTATTTCTGCTTCAAAACTAAAGCAAAATATTGATATTGATAATAATAGTGTTAGTAACTATGATTTGCTGATAAGTAATGGGGATGCTTCTTTATTCCAAGGTATAGAACCATCATTAAATATTAATGAAACTGGAAATCTATATAAATTTAATCAAGAAGTTGCAGTTTCAGAACAGGAAGAAGTCAATTTGACTTATTATTTAGATTCTGACCATGATTGGGAAGTCTCAACTATCGAAACAATCATTACAAATATTCAAGATACAAGAAATTGGGTAAACAATTCGGGATTTCAATCTCCTACAATTTTCAGAACATACCAAGTATCTGAAACACCTCACCCTTATGAACAAGGTCACAATCCTAATAGTGTTGTAGACACCATTACCGAAACGGGTGCTACATATATGCGAGCACATTTTGTAAATATTAGTTTTGAACGATATTATGATTATTTCCTTCTACGTGATGATAGTAATAACGATCATTTGATAACAGATACAGAAAATAGAACAAATGTATATAGTCCATGGATTCCAGGTGATACACTGAAATTTACCTATGATTCTGATTCCAGTGGGAATTATTATGGATACTATATGGATTATTATGAATTTTTAAACGCTAGTTCAAATTATGATATTAATTCGGATACATGGGGATTTAATTATGTTGAGAATGGAGTGAGCGGAACAAATATCTACGGTGCTGGGGAGGAGGGGAATGTGACTGGCATGTACGTGGGATTATATGGGGAGTATATTAGTCAAGAGGAATTTGATTACACCGAAGGTGCATTTTCAGAAATCTATCAAAATATTACTATACCTCGAGGTTCCATTAAGGACGCCTATATTAGTTTTGATTACAATGTTCCATTTGGATTGAAGTCAAATGATAACTATATGTATCTAAAGGTTAATGATAGAGTGGTATATTCGAAAGGGATGAGAGATATCATTGATGCGGGAAAAAGTACGTGGCATAAGACAGGAAAAATATATATGGATCTATGGATAAATACTTCAGAAGTATTTACAGGAGATTTAAACCAGAATCAACATACAATATCTGTTGGTATTATGAGCGGTAGCTCTGTGAGCCTCACTTATTTTGAAGAAGCCTATCAAAACATAATCTGGTTCGATAATGTTAGTCTAGTAGTAACAGCCATGGCAAATTCGTCTCAATCTGATATAGATCTAAAACTCAATAATTATAGCCCAAATGAAAACAGTGAATGGGGTACTTCCACTTTAAATCTTACCGATAACTGGGATACAAATCCTATAGTTTTAACTGCACAAACTAAGTCTCCATCTCTTCAATTTGAATTAGATACAATCTTATATGGTCATCATGATACAACTTCAAAAATCGGTCAAACTACTCAAGAAGGGGTTTCCTATCAGGTTTTAGAAAATGGGACTGTTTACTGGGAATTCACACATAATTTCTATATGCCCTCTCAATATGAAGATTTTGAATTTAGAGTGTTCAAGCCAATTGAATGGAGTTTCATTTCAGTCTTAGATCCTACCCTACAAGCAATATCTTTTGATGCGGGAGGTGAAGGAGATCATTTTTTAAGAATCAATAAATCCAATGCAGAATTTCCTGGATGGTGGACATTTAGAGCAACGTCTCCCAATTATATTGAATTATCAAATACTAAAATGCTTAAAGGAGGTAGTTGGGTAGGAGGACCATTTGTTACTGGCGAATCTACTAGAATTAAGACTCAAATTAATAATAGTAATATGATTCCACCGAATTTAGACTCTACATTTGCGAACTTAACCATTTATGATCCTACAGGAGCAACTTGGTATCAAGAAAGTAAAAATCCCTTCTCCAATGGTACAATAATTTTTTCAGAAATCAATTTCTCCCCATTGAGTACTTACGGTGGGCAATATAATTATACGATCTTCTGGAGTAATGGAACTGCGGTTGGGGGTATAAAATCTGACTTTGTTTTGACTCATCAAAGTACCCTTACATTATTAAAACCTGATGATGCAAAACTGGATTTAAGAACTGAAGGATTTGTAGGAGATATAATTCCACTCAGAGTTTATTTACACGATCCTGAAAACAATCAATCAATATCAAACTCAATTGTTTCATATAATTGGACTGCTGGGACACGCTTCTTTACAGAGTCAGCATTAGGGATTTATGAAACAGTATTAGATACAGCAGATTTACTTACCAGAGGACTACACAATATTCTTATTAACTCCTCAAAAATGGGATTTTTTAACACTAATTTTACGCTCGAAATTAATTTGGGAGAAGAAACAAACATTTTGGTTCTTGAATCAGAATACAACATTGAGCTTCATGCCAATTCAACTATTAAATTTAAATTCTCTGATTATGACGGAGATGGGATAGACGGAGCTCTCGTGAATATCAGTATTACAAATGAATCTCTATATTCAATTACTAATCCCGGGAATGGCACATATAATATTGAATTCAGTACGCTTTTCATTGATAACATTGGAATACATCAGTTAAGCATTAACTTCTCAGCTGTTGGTTATGAACCTCAATATTATATCTACCAGTTTCAGATAATAAAACAATCTGTCAATTTATCAGTTCAAATAAATAATCAAGATATACTAGAAAACTCATTAATTGAAACGACTTTTAACGATGCTATTAACATCTCAGCCCGAGCAACCTCCAATATAGATGGATTATATCTGTCAGGAGGATCTATTACTTGTGCAAGTGGAGTCTATTATAAAAATCTAACAGAGGTTTCAGATTATTGGTTTAACACGTCAATTAACTGTTCCCCAGATAATTTTTCGTTCGGAATAAATTATGTATATCTTCAGTTTGATGACCCAAATTATAGAACCACAACTTTTGGATTCCAATTATTGGTAGAGCAAATTGATATTATAGTTGATCCTATAGGATTCGAAGATTCAGTTAATGCAGAAGTGGGGGAAACACTAAATATTGAAATTCAGTTATTTGATCCCATAACTAATGGTACTATCCAAAATGCGGTGATTACATATTCATGGCAATATGGAGTAGGAACAATTAACGAGACTACACCCGGAACTTACCAAGTTTTCATAGAATTACCTGATAGCTTACGGGGAAATTATAAATTCGATTTAACAATTACACCAGAGGGTTCCATTCACAAAATAACACAAGATTCTTTCATTGTAATAATTGGGGAACCTCCAATTATTGTCCCTGGAGATGAATTTCCAGTCTTTTTAATGTGGATAATAATCCTTGTTTCAGTAAGCGTTATAAGTATACTTGGAGCACTAAGTTTAAGATCATATGTTATATTACCGAGACGAAGAAGAAAAGAAGCTAACCTATTAGCTAAAACACAGAAATTTAAGGATCTTCAAAATATTCAAGCAATTGTTATAACTCATCGATTAAGTGGTATCCCGATTTATTCCAAGAGTTATTCCATTTTAGAAAAGCATAAGAAAGAATTGTTTTCAGGATTTATTCAGGCTATTACTACAATAGGAGAAGAATTTACAGGTAAAGAGGAAACTGAATCTGAAACAGAAGACTTAAAAGAAAGCTATGGCATCGAGAAAATTATTGAATTAGATTTTAAATATTTCTATTGCCTTATTGCGGATAGAGAAGATATAAGAATTGTGTTTGTTCTTAAGGAAAAATCTTCTGATAGCTTAAAAAACCAAGTTTCTCTGTTAATGTTAGCGTTAAATCTTAAACTTTCTCAAGAACTACAAGATTGGGATGGAGCCTTAGACAATTTAGAAGAAATAGTTCCTTTAATAATAGATGAGTATTTTCAATTACACTATAAAGAGTCTTTTAGACTATCTCGTAAATCTGATCTCGCACAAATGAAAAAGGAAAAAACACTTACAAGGATGGAAGTTCGAGTACTCAACGTTATTCAATCGATGGCAAGGGGTGAGAGTGAACATATAAATCTAAGTAGTGTTGTTGAAATGGTTAGTGAGGATAATAAAGATCTTGTAATTGAGGCAATAGAATTGTTGATCGAGCATAAAATACTCATGCCTTCGATTCCTTAACTTATAAAGATAAAATTCAAATTTTACATTACTTTTTTTTGTTTTAATGGTTAATCCAAATCAATTAAGATTCTCCTGTACAAGGTGTGGGAATTGCTGTACAGATAACGATACTCTTGTAAATTTAACATACTTAGATATATTACGTATTGTTAAAGGCTTAAAACTTGATCTTAGCGAAATACTCGAAATTGTTGGATTTTATGTATTTGACGGAGAAGATACTGAACCATTTTTTCAAAAAATGGTCTTCACTCCAATAAAAACTGAAAAAGGGTTAGCTTTTGTAGGGATTCTAAAAAATACCCAAGGAAAGTGTTTTTTCTATAACCAGGGTAAACAACAATGTAATATATATAAAATCAGACCACAGCTTTGTCACACATTTCCATTTTCTTATGATTTAGATACAAAACCAAGTATTTTTTATACTGAGAAAGCAAAATCCTATTGTCCTGGTATTGGAGGGAAAGCTCCAATTATTAATATTAAGTATTGGTTAACAGTTGGCAAGCAAACAATAGAAGATATTAAGAAGAATAACATTTTTAATGAAAAATGGAATAGCAATATCAATTCAGTACAAACAGTGAAGAATTACTTGAAAGAAGTAATGAAATTTAATATATAACACTTATTAGCCCTAAAATTACACTAAACTAAAGATAGAGTGTGTTTAAAGGAGCATACTGAGAACTGGCTAATAAAACCCAAAAAATCATTTTTAATTCAACTTTATAGGCTAATTGATCAATTCGCCAGTTAAAATCTTTATCTAGATTATCTAAACTAAAGAAACTTGTTGATGCGGTAAGGTAATTTAATAATCTGTTACATAAGGCAACCTCTTGTTCTTTAACATCAAGTAAGTCTAAGATTAGCAACACTTTAGCGGCAGTTGTCAATAAATCTCCACCCACTCCTTCCGAAATAAAGTGCTTTTTCATCTCATCTATATATAATCTCTTTAACTCATTTAGATCGATATTTTTATCGATAATTTTAAGCGTCGATAATTGAAAATAAATATCTGAAATTAAATTATGATTTTTTTCTTGTAATAATTTTATACTCTTGAGTTGATCAATGTGAATCTTCTTATCTATTTGGATGATATCCTCTTTTCCCAGTAATAGTAAGGAAAGATGAGCATAATAATTCAATTGCAGTTTTTCCGGTACAAATTTTTTGAACTCATTTGTTATAAAATCTTCTATAAATTTAAAATCAATCAATACTCTTTCAGTAGGTATGCCTAATTCCATCAAAAGTGCTATTCCATAAAAGTTCGTTATTATATCGGAGATATCCTTTTCTGAATTTCTAAAAGTTTTATTAAAGACATATTTTTTAATAATTTCTGAAATTTCTGCCTGAGAAAATGGATTATCTATCCCAAGCATTTTCAATATTGAAATGTAATAAAAAAGATTTTCAACATCTAAAAAATTAGGAATAACAATCCTAGAATTCAATAAGTTGGTAATGTTTATTTTTATCTTAGATATAAGATCAGGGTGAATTGAAGGAAGGTTGCCAAAGGAATCTAGAAAAATCTCTTTTTTTATCTGGAAGGGATGTGTTGAGGGTGTTTCTGTTTGACTTAGAGGTTGTTCCATTTTGATGTGAGAGTTATCAATTTTTGCTAATGACTCTGGTACTAACTCCTTTTTTGGAGTTTTTAAAGTCTCTAACGATTCTTTTTTTGCATCCTCTAATTGTTTTAAAATGTTTGTGGTTGATTCTTTTTCATTTTGAGAGTAAGTGATTTCTTGTTTTATAGAAGATAAATCTTTAAAATTTATTATTCCACTATTGAAATACCGAATAATACTCTCTCTATTATTAGAATTGATTAAATTAGCTTCCTTTAGTTGGTCTAATTTCAGCAACGAACTTGGAGGGAGCAGTTTAAAAAGATTAAGTGTTTCAATTTTTTTAGTATCTAATCCCGAAATAAATTCAATTATGATTTCAAGAAGAATCTTGTTTACGTACTCTTGTAGATAATATTCAAGATAAGAGTCATAAAATGCCATTTCCATTGACTTTGTGATTATGTTATTATAAAAATCGTTTTGAATCTGGGTTAAAACTTGAATTGGAACACCTATGGTATTTAATCCTGTTTTAACTGCCTTTAGTATTTCATCCAATTCTCTCTTAAAAGAGCTATCGGTAAGTGGGGGTACTTTTTTCTTTAATTTAAATTTTTTATAGGATACGAGATCCCTTAAATAGGAATGAGTTTTGTGGAAAAAATTTAAGAGATCTTCTCTCATCACTGATAAGAATTCATGAAGAAATTTCCCCGATTCTTCCATTTCTCGAATTCCTAATTAAAAGATTTAATTATATTGAAAATAATAAATCTATATAACATTTATAGTTTATAACAAAAACGAACTACTATCATTTTATGGAGGGTCAAATTTTTAACCAGATCGCACAGGATTATCATCAAAAGAGGAAAAAACCATGGAGACCACTCGAGTTTTTTATGACCTATCTAAAAAAAAAGGGGTACGTATTCAACGGTATAATCTTAGATCTAGGAGCTGCTAATGGCAGGAATTTTAAAATCTTAGGAACCCCTCCTTTAAAGATAATTGGGATAGATATATCTCTTGAATTACTAAAGATCGCACGGGATGATTTACAAAACCCAGAGTATTATTCTAAAAAAGAATCTTCTGTTATTCAAATTATCCAAGCGGATATTAGATATCTTCCTATAAGAGATAATTCTGTTCAAAATATTTTTTCCATCGCAACTATTCATCATATCAAACATAGAGCAGAAAGAAAAAGGATGATGGCCTCACTCAAAAAAATACTTCACTCAAATGGAAGCTTAATTATAACTGTTTGGCGTAAATGGCAGAAAAAATACCGGAGTTATTTTCTTTATGATTGGTTAAAAAGATTCCTCAGTACTGAGCATAAATATAACCAGGAATTGGTAGGATTAGTAGAATTCGGGGATAAATTAATTCCATGGACTCTTTCAGACCAAAAAAAAGCATACCATCGGTTTTATCACTTCTTTTCTAAGCATGAGTTAAAAAAATTACTGAAGATCTTCGATATTAAAGAGTTTAAAATAATGGGAGGACCGAGTAAACGGGATAATTTTTTTATCTATGCTCAAAGAGATTAATGACAATTAATAGTATCATAAAATTTTAGAACAAACGTTTTATAGTTTTCAAATTGACTCTCAATAATAGAAGTGTTGATATTAATCAGACGCTCTGTTATGTCGCAGTAAAAAATTCCATGTATAATCTTCTCAATATAGAATCTTTTCCTTATCATTTTCCGT
>JAEOTL010000045.1 GCA_016839845.1 Promethearchaeota archaeon | reverse complement strand
ATAACTTAAATAGGTTTATTGTGGCTTCATGTACTCCACGAACTCATGAATCCTTATTTCAGGAGACGTGTCAAGAAGCAGGGTTAAATAAATATCTTTTTGAGATGGTGAATATTCGGGATCAATGTTCCTGGGTACATATGACAGAAAAGGAGCTTGCTACTGAAAAAGCTAAAGATCTCATTAGAATGGGAGTTGCTAAATCAAGATTATTAAAACCACAATCAGAAGAAAAGCTAGAAATAACTCAAAGCGCATTGGTAATTGGTGGTGGCATTTCAGGAATGACAACTGCGTTGAATATAGGTAATCAAGGATTCAATGTTTATCTCGTAGAAAAGGAGAATTTTCTAGGAGGAAATTTAAAATACTTGAATATTTTATATCCAACTCAAGAAGATGCTTCAATCATACTAAATGAAACTATAGAAAAGGTTAGAAAAAAAGCAAATATTCAGGTGTTCCTTAGTTCTAAATTAAAAGATGTAAACGGATATAATGGGAATTATAATGTTTATATCGCTGATTCAGATAAAAAAGTTCATGATCTTAAAATCGGTACTATAATTGTTGCTACAGGAGGACAAGAATTAAAGCCTAATAATGTTTTTGAATATAAATATAAGAACCACAATATGATTACGCAATTGGAGCTAGAGCAGAAATTGAAAGCTGAAGATATGTCTTGGCTTAACAGTATTGATCGTGTTGCTGCAATTCTATGCGTAAATGCTAGACAAAAAGAAGGAATAACATATTGTTCTAATATTTGTTGTGGAACCGCTATTAAAAATATAAATATCCTAAAAGAATTAAAAAAAGACCTGGAATTAATAGTTCTTTATAGAGATATTCAAATGAGTAAAAAGGATTTCGAAGAATATTATCGTAATCGAAGAAAAGATGCCATTTTTTTGAGATATGATTTAGATAAACCACCAATAATTAATGACACAAAGGGCAAATCGGATAACTTTGAAATAAAAGTATTTGATACCAATTTGCAAGATTATATCGAATTTGGAACCGATTTAATAGTATTATCAACCCCTATGGTTCCTGCTGATAATTTAGAAGAACTTGGGAAAATGCTTAAGGTTCCATTGGACAAGAATGGTTTTTTCTTAGAGGCTCATGTTAAATTAAGACCATTAGATTTTGCCACAGATGGTATTTTTCTATGTGGGTGCGCACAATGGCCCAAAAATATCCAAGATTCCATATCACAAGCGAATGGTGCTGCTGGAAGAGCAAGTAGATTTTTAAGTGCGGGCGAAATTACAACCTCTGGTTTAGTCGCTGAAGTTGATCCAGAGATATGTATTGGATGTGGAACATGTGAGGAAGCATGCGCTTATAACGCAATTGAACTTACAAATACAACAAAAGAATTCGAAGAAGTGAGTTTAGAGATAAAAAAATCTTTCATCAATCCTAATTTATGTAAAGGATGTGGAACTTGCGCTGCTAATTGTCCTGTTGGAGCAATTTCTGTAAAACACTACGATTTTGAGCAAATTAACGCTATAATTAGGGCTTTAATCATATAAAGTTTTAACCAGGAAAATTTAGCTAATCTATTCCTTATTTGACAACCGAGTTATGAAACCTAATCAGAAAAAATAAATTCTTTCTATTTTTTTTCTAATCATTATCAATTCAAATAATTAAAATTTGAATTACTCCTAAGAAGTGAATATTATTACTGAGACAAAAAAGGGAGAAGATTTAAAAGAACTCAGCAACGACATCGATTCTTACCTTGAAAAAGTTTATGAGCCAAACATAAGAAAATTATTATATAGATGTTACCAATGTGTTCGTTGTAGTGGTGTCTGCCAACTTAGCAAAGTTCAAACTTTTGAACCTAGTAGAATAATACAAATGATATTAGAAGGGTTTGAAGATAAAATAATTGAAAGTGGAGTTTTATGGGATTGTCTTACTTGTAATGCCTGTCTTCAAAATTGCCCTGAAGGAATTAATTTCGCAGATATTGTTAGAATGGCAAAATATAAAATGCGAAAATCTTATGATCAAAATCCAGATGAGTATATTGCTCATAAAGGTGTGTATACCACAATTTCAGAGATAATGAGTGAGCCCTATATAAAACCAGATAGGTCTCTTGATTGGGTGCCTAAAGATTGTAAGATTTCAGATCAAGGGAATATTATGTATTATGTAGGATGTATCCCATTTTTTAATTTTGAGTTTGAAAACTCAGATTCTATAGCAGGAAGCACTTTAAAAATATTGTGCAAGATTGAAGAAGAACCAATAGTCGTTCTTCAAGATGAAATCTGTTGTGGACATGACTTATACTGGGGTCAAGGTAAACTTGAAGCTTTCATTAAATTAGGAAAGAAAAATATAAGAAGAATTGAAGAAACTGGGGTTAAAATAATTATCACTGCCTGTGCTGAATGTTATAGAACACTTAAAGTTGATTATCAAGATTTATTTGAAGATTTTAATAAAAAATTTATCGTAAAACATTTGATTGAATATATTTACGACAATTGGAAGCAAGGTAAAATAGAATTTAAGAATCCAAGTGAACAAGAACAAAAAATCCCCTTTACTTATCATGATCCATGTCGTTTAAGTAGATTTTTACCAAAGGAAAGCAATATTATTGAAAATGTACGCGAAATCTTTGCTCATTTAAAGGAATTAGGTTATGAATTTAAGGAAATGGCACATAATAAAACTGAATCTTTATGTTGTGGTGTAAGTTCCTGGATGAATTGTAATGAACGATCGAAAGCCTTACGATATAAACGGCTTTTAGAAGCAAAAGAAGCGGGTGAAATTATGGTCACATCATGCCCAAAATGTAAAATGCATTTAAGATGTTTACAGGATGACTATGAGGAAATTTCTTCAATTGAGATAGTAGACTTTTCAGAATTTTTAGTGGATTTAATTAACATTAAAAATATTCCTGAAGAATCGGAGGTGGAAGAATAATGCAAGGTTCAGTACTAGTAATTGGTGGTGGAGTTGCTGGAATACAAACTTCATTGGATCTAACAGAATTAGGATTCAAAGTCTACTTAGTTGAAAGAACTCCTTCTATTGGGGGTAGAATGGCTCAGCTTGATAAAACATTTCCTACTAATGATTGCTCACTTTGCATTCTCGCTCCAAAAATGGTAGAAGTGTTTCGTAATCCTAATATTGAATTAATGACGTATCATGAAGTTAAAAAGGTCGAAGGGGAGCCCGGAAATTTTAAAGTAACTGTGCTGAAAAAACCTCGATATATTAATGAGACCAAATGTAAAGGATGTGGTGATTGTGCTGCCAAATGCCCTAAAATTGAAACACCTAATATCTTTGATATGAATTTAGGGAAACGAAGATCAATTTATATTCCATTCCCTCAGGCAGTACCTCCAATTTATTTAATAGATCCAGAGATGTGTTTAAAACTCACTAAAGGGGTATGTGGAGTTTGTGAGAAGGTTTGTACAGCAGAAGCAATAGATTTTGAGCAAAAACCTCAAGAAATTGATATAAATGTAGGAGCGATTGTAGTAGCAACTGGTTTTGATATGCCTGCTGAAGAATTATCTTCTAGGTGGGGATATAATTATGAAAATGTAGTTAATGCTTTAGAGTATGAAAGAATTTTATGTGCATCAGGTCCATTTGGAGGTCATGTTCTACGCCCTAGTGATGAGGAAGAACCCGAGATTATTGCTTTTATCCAATGTGCAGGGTCAAGGGATTTGCATGAAAATGTTCCCTATTGTTCTTCAGTTTGTTGTATGTATACAGCTAAGGAAGCTATTATTACTAAGGAGCACTCTGAGCACTCTAAATGTTTTGTATTTAGACACGATATTAGAGCTTATGGGAAAAATTTCTATGAATTCACTCAGCGAGCTCAAGATGAATATGGGGTAATATATTATCAGACAAAGATAAGTACAATCGAAGAAGACCCTGAAACAAAAGATTTAATTATTCATTATGAAGATTTAAAGACTGGAAAATTCAAAGATTTTAAAGCAAATTTAGTTGTTTTAGCAACGCCGTTAGTACCCTCTAAAGGGACAAAAGAATTATCTGAAATTTTAGATGTTGAATTGGATCATTATGATTTTTATAAAGAAAAATCTTACTTTAACAAGTCGTTGTCCTCCCAAGATGGTATTTTTTTATGTGGGTTTGCTCAAGGTCCAAAGGATATCCCCGAAACTGTTGCTGATGCTAGCGGAGTAGCGTCTCAAGTAGCAACTTTACTAAACTCTGTTAAATTCACTGAAGTTAAAGAAAAAGTGTTTGAAATTCCGGAGAAAAAAGTAGAAATTACAGATGAACCTAGAATTGGAGTACTTATATGCCATTGTGGTATAAATATTGGAAAGTATGTTGATGTTCCTGATGTAAGAGAGTACATTAAAACTTTACCTAATGTAGTACACTGTGAAGATAATCTATATTCTTGTAGCTCTGATTCACAAGAGAGAATTAAAGAACTCATCGCTGAACATAATTTAAATCGATTTATTGTCGCCTCATGTACACCACGAACACATGAAGCTTTATTTCAAGAAACTTGTCAAGAAGCCGGAATGAATAAGTACTTATTTGAAATGGTTAATATTCGGGATCAATGTTCATGGGTTCATATGACTGAAAAGGAAGCCGCTACAGAAAAATCAATGGATTTGTTAAGAATGGCTGTTGCAAAGGCTCGCTTAATAAAACCACAATCCGAAGAAAAGCTCCAAATAACTCCAACTGCTTTAATTATAGGTGGGGGTGTTTCAGGAATGACTGCTGCTCTTGAATTAGCAAATCAAGGATTTAAGGCGTATCTTGTTGAAAAAGAGGATAAACTAGGGGGAAACTTAAATAATCTCAATATTTTATATCCTGTTCAAGAGAATGCTTCAGTGTTCCTTAAACAAATCACGGAAAAAGTTCAAAACCATAAAAATATTGAGGTTTCATTAAAATCTAAGATTGACTCAGTTATTGGATATGTTGGTAATTATGAAGTGTCCATAAATAATTCTGGAAAGGACTTCAAAGAATTAAAAATAGGTACTATTATTGTAGCCACTGGAGCTCAAGAATTAAAACCTAAAGGATTATTTGAATATGAAGATAAAAATAATAATGTAGTAACCCAATTAGAATTAGAAGAAAAACTCCAAAATGCTGACAATGCTTGGCTCGATAATGTTAAACGGGTAACTTTTATTCTATGTGCCAATGCTCGACAAAAAGAAGGAATAACTTATTGTTCAAACGTTTGCTGTGGAACCTCAATTAAGAATATAAATATCTTAAAAGGATTAAAGCCGGATCTAGAGATTGTGGTGCTTTATAGAGATTTACAAATGGCTAAGAAAGAATTTGAGGAGTATTATCGAAATCGAAGGAAAGATGCAATGTTCCTAAGGTATGATTTAGACAAATTACCAGAAGTTAAAAAGAAAAAGAAAAATTATGGAGTTAAGGTCTTTGATACAAATTTACAAGATGAAATCACTTATGATACCGATTTGATTGTTTTAGCCACTCCTATGATCCCTGCTGATAATCTCGAGGAACTAGCAAAAATGCTTAAGGTTCCCCTAGATAGAACAGGATTTTTCCTAGAGGCTCATGTTAAGTTAAGACCCTTGGATTTTGCTACTGATGGAATTTTCTTATGTGGGTGTGCTCAGTGGCCTAAAAACATACAAGATTCTATATCACAAGCGAGTGGAGCAGCTGGGAGAGCAAGCAGATTTTTAAGCGCAAAAGAAATCACAACATCAGGTTTAGTCGCTGAAGTTAATCCAGATAAGTGCATCGGATGTGGAAAGTGTGAAGAAGTTTGCCCTTATAAAGCGATAGAACTTATTGAATCAACAAAAGAATTTGAGGATGTAAGTATTATTCTTAAAAAATCTTCTATAAATTCAGCATTATGTAAGGGCTGTGGAACTTGCGCTGCCACTTGTCCTGTTGGAGCGATTATGGTTAAACATTACGATTTTGACCAAATTTCAGCAATGATAGATTCCTATTTACTAGAAAAGGAGGAGGTAAAAAACTAATTATGTCGAAATCGAAATCAAAAGTAAAAAAAGAAGGATTTGAACCTAATATTTTAGTCTTTTGTTGTAATTGGTGTAGTTATGCTGGGGCAGACTTAGCTGGAGTTTCAAGATTTCAATATCCTCCAAATATCAGAGTCATAAGAGTAATGTGCTCAGGTAGAGTGGATCCTTCATTTGTTTTAAAAGCCC
Source organism: Promethearchaeota archaeon (assembly GCA_016839845.1). The sequence goes on along the minus strand of JAEOTL010000045.1, from coordinate 4,337 downwards.
TTAAAAATGGTGCTGACGGAGTTCTTGTGAGTGGGTGCCATATTGGAGATTGTCATTATATATCAGGAAACGAATACACACAAGAAAGATTCGAGAGATTACACAATATTTTAATTAAGCAATTAGGTGTAGATCCAAAAAGAGTACGCTTAGAATGGGTAAGTGCTTCTGAAGGAAAGAGATTTGCTGAAGTCATTACAGAATTCACAAATCAAATAAAAGAACTAGGACCCTTTAGAAATTAAAATATTTAATGCTTCATTGATTGGCAAATGTCTCAGTTCTTTTGCTTTTTCATAATGAGTTTTACAAAACCACTCTGCATAGGGGGGATGTCCTACACCACCTATTTTTTCCATTCTTTTTTCCCATTCAATATCCGAAGGTCGTTTTTTAAAATATACTAAACCCCCATCATCCTTGTCTGTTAATTTCCTATCACATATTCTACATATAGGAGGTCTCATACCTTCAACTTAAAATTTAATTGGTCTACATATGAATTGATTATAATTAGCTAGATAAGACATTCCAAGAGGATTTCTTAATCCAGTAAATAAGTACTCTTCTAAGTATAGTTCGTTTATTTGTCTAATTTTACTAAAAGAACTTTCATTAAAAAATCCTAGAAACGCAATAAATTCATTTTGGTTATAATTATTATGAAAAACCCTTAGCCATTGGATTTTATCTTTTTGTTCCTCTACTCTTTCTTTTCTTAGCTTTACATATTTTTCCTTTACTTTATCGCTAATTAAACCCCGAATTATTATGATATATTCATAACTCTCTGAATATAATCCAACTTTTAATTCCGCATCTTCACTACAGAAAATTTCAAAATAAGGTTCTGGACCAAAACCTATGGATGCAAAACGATCATCTCTTCTTATTTTCATTATTGATTGAGCAGCATCATGATGGTGCTTCTCAGATTCCCATTCTGTTATCGACCAAATAATATGAGGTTGTATCTCGCATTGAAAGAATTTTCGAAACAAAACTCCAATATCTCTTGTAAATTTTTCTTCTGATTTGGCAGTTTCCATCAATGATTCTTCTAATTTTCCATTTTCAACATAAGCCGTACAAATAGAAAACATTTTCTTAGATCTTATTACATTTTTAGATATTTGATGTAATGTATAGAATAAATTTAAGTTTCTTTATCTACTTGTTACTTAAATTTTATAAATTATAATCAAGTTGGGAAAAAAATGGAAGATAATAATTATCAATTTATTAGTCTTGAAAAAAAAGGGAAAATTGCGATCGTAAAATTTAACCGACCAGAAAAGAAAAATGCTTTAAGTGGAGCAATGAGAGCGGAAATAATTGATGCTTTAAATATTCTGAAAGAAGAAAAAAGAGTAAAAGCAGTAATCATTTATGGAGGAGAAGAATTATTTTCTGCTGGGTTTGATAGAGATGAAGTACAAGCAGTAGTACAAGGAAAAGGAGACTATCAGCAATTTATCGATTCCAATCATCTTTTTCATCAGACAATATTTGAGTTTCCTAAATTATTAATTGCTGCTGTGAATGGTTATGCTCTTGCGGGAGCTTTTGACTTAACTGTTATATGTCACCTTCGGGTTGCTTCAAAGGGGTCGCTTTTTGGTCACCCTGAAATAAGATTTGGAGCATGCCCACTTTTCTTTCCCTATATGACTCTTGTGGGGCGTGGAAAAGCCTTGGAACTAACGTTAAATACAGGAACTCGGGATACTTTTCTAACCGCTGAGGAAGCATATCGATTAAATATTGTAAATAAATTGGTTGAGAAAGGAGAAGTTCTGGATGAGGCAATTAATTTCGCAAAACAAGTTGCTCAATCACCTGAATATGTAGTAAAGCAACTACTTCAAGTAAACAACATTTTCTTCGACCAGGTTCAAACATTCGATACTGAAATTGAAACAATCCTTAAAAGTATGAAAACCCTTTTGGGGATTTAAACTCTACATTTTTACATTTTTTTCTTAAAATTACATAAACTATATTATTTTTCTTAGATAATTGAAATAAAAGAAAAGTTAAATGGAGATGATTTTAGTATTAAAGCTGCTGTTACAGAAGATATAAAAAAAATAGTTTATCGAGAAGATTATACTAAACCAATCCCAGGTCCAGATGAGGCTTTAGTCAAAGTCCACTATTGTGGAATCTGTGGAAGTGATATAACAAATTTCAGGTATAAAATGTACAATATGCCATTAATAGGAGGGCATGAAATCACTGGTGAAGTTGTAGAAATCGGTGAAAATATTACTGAAGTAAAAGTGGGGGATAAGGTACTTTGTGTTAACGTGTCGCTTGATGTTAGCCAAGGAAAATTAATTGGTATGGGGATGTTTCAAGATGGAGGTTTTGCGGAATTTGTTAAAGTACCTAAAATATCTTTATTCCCCCTTCCTGAAAATGTTTCTACTAAAGATGGTGTTATGATCGAGACATTTGCTTTAATTACTCGAGCTTTTAAATTATCAAATATAGAAAAAAACGAGAATATCCTCATCATAGGAGGAGGTAACGTTGGATTAGTCGCTCTGAAATCAGTATTACTTGAAAAAGATCCTAATTATGTAGTTGTAGTTGAACCACATGAATATTTACGAAATAAAGCATTAGAGCTGGGAGCAACTGATGCTACTGGTACTAGCCGAGCTAAAGTAAAAAAAGTCTTTAAAAATCTTGGAGCTCCCACCTTTATCTTTGATTGTGTTGGAAATGAAGAAACAATATCTAACGCTATTAATTTTATCAAAAAAGGTGGAACAATCTTACTAGAAGGAATCCATAAAGGAAGTATAACGTTCCCTTTATTTATGTTAAATTCTAAAGAGGTAACATTAAAAGGAAGTCTAGGTCATGATAGGGATGACATTTTAGCTGCTATCGATCTATTTGCTAAAGGAAAAGTTGATGCTAATGAATTTATCTCAGAAGTTATTCATTTAGAAGAGATGCAGAAAACTTTTGAAAGATATCTTGATCCTAAAGAAAGGAACTTTTTAAAAATAATTGTTGAGATTTAAGATTTTATTTTTTTCCTATTTTTTTAATTAACTTAGATGAATTTGTATGAGAAAAAGACCAAATATTATCTTTTTTATTACTCATGATCAAGGGGAATTCCTTGGTTGTTATAATTCACTGCAGACTCCCAATTCTCTTAATACTCCAAATCTAGATAAATTTGCTGAAAATGGAATAAGGTTTACAAATAATTTTTGTACAGCTCCTCAGTGTAGTCCAAGTCGGGGAAGCATACAAACGTCTTTATATCCCCATCAAAATGGGTTAATGGGATTAGCGAACCGGGGATGGAATTTACCCGACACAAATAAAATCCTTCCCATATACTTGAAAGAGTTGGGTTATACTACACATTTAGTGGGTTTACAACACGAGACTAATTTTCCTGAAAAGCTTGGATATGATACAATGAGTAAGCGTACAAAGGATTATAAATATAGCATTAATAAAATAGAAAATGATTTCTTACAGTTTATTGAAACTCATAAAAATGATAATAAACCTTTTTATGCAAATTTCGGCACCATTGAGACTCATCGACCATTCAGAGCTTGGGCAGACCCAGTAAGTCCAAATAATGTAGAAGTCCCTCCTTTCTTGCCTGATCATGAGATGATTAGAGAAGATCTTGGTGACTTTTACGGAACTATTGAAAAGGTTGATAGATTTATCGGTAAAGTTATTGACAAACTCATTGATTCTAAACTTTCTGAAAACACATTGTTCGTTTATACAACCGATCATGGAAGTGCTTTCCCTAGGAGTAAATGTACTCTTTATGATCCAGGAATAAAAACCCTGCTCCTAATGAATATGCCCTCTTCAGAGTTATTTTCGGGAGGAAAAGTATATGAACAAATGTTAAGCAATATTGACCTACTACCAACATTTATTGAGCTTGCTGGAGGAGTATTACCAAGCGGCATTGAAGGAAAGTCTATTATCCCATTATTAAAGGGAGAAATTAATGAATTTAGAACTAAAATTTTCGCAGAGAAGACTTTTCATGAACTCTATGATCCAATTAGATGCATAAGGACTACGAAATATAAGATGATCTATAATTTTGAACCACTTGATACACTTTACCAAATACCTATCGATATTTTGAAGGATTTATCTGGTCAGTATATAAAAGATAAATACAATCATCCCAGAGTTGTCGAAGAACTATATAATCTTGAAAATGACCCGAACGAAATAATTAACCTTGCTGATAATCTCGAATTTGAACACGTTTTAGTCTCTATGAAAAAAAAATTATTTGATTGGATTAAATACACTAATGATCCAATATT
>JAEOTL010000402.1 GCA_016839845.1 Promethearchaeota archaeon | reverse complement strand
CCGAGGAAGAAGTATCTTTTCATAGAGAAAAGAAAATTTGTTTGGTGTGTAAAGGGAGTGTATCAAGAATAAATTATATTTGTCCGAAATGTAGTGCTCTGTATTGCGATAAATGTTCTGACCAGCTAGGTGATTTAGAAAACATGTGCTGGGTCTGTGATGAACCGTTTGATGACACTAAGCCAGTTAGGCCATACAAGAAGAAAAAACCTAAGGAAGATGAAACCCTTGGAAAAACACAGTGATTATTTCTAAACTGAAATTAGCAATCCTAATCAAATTCTAAAGTCTAATGAAGTGTAAAACCTAATAAACTCATTAGTCATGATTAGACAAAAAAAAGTATTAAATGAGAAAAGATAAGGAAGAAAGCTTTTATAAAGAAGCAGAACCTTTAGTTAAATCAAGAAATTTATTATTTTCGTGATATAGTATGAATTTTGAAGAAATTTTATACAAGAGAAGAACGATTAGAAGGTTTAAGCAAGACCCGATAAAAGTTGAGACTCTTAAGAAACTCGTAGATTACGCACGTATTGCTCCTGTGGCCATGAATGTGCAAGCACTAGAATTTATAATTGTTGAAAATCCCGAAGAGTGCAAAAAAATGTTCCCTTTAGTAAAATGGGCAAGTTCTCTTCCGGAAAAAGAGCGAACTCCTGAAGCAGGACGAGAACCAACAGCTTACATAATAGTGCTAGTAAACACCAATATAAAACGAGCTTTCGTGGACTTTGATGTGGGAGCAGCTGTGGAAAATATATTATTAGGTGCTGTAACATTTGATCTCGGTTCATGTTGGATGGCAAACATTAATTATCAAAAAATTAGAGAAATTTTCGAAATTCCCGAACACTACGACATAAAACAAGTTATTAGTTTAGGGTATCCCGATGAAAAATCGGTAATGGAGCCCTACAAAGATACGTATAAATACTGGAAAGATGGGGATGGTGGGATGCACGTCCCTAAGAGAAGCCTAGACGATATCTTATTCCGGATTTATTAACCCTCCAATAGTAAGAAATTTTATGGGCATAACATATAATTTTAATACTTAATTTTGTTATGAAAACTATCAGACAAGATTAGACTCTTAAGTAGAAGTTTATGATTTATCGGAAAAAGGTTGTAATTTGTGGCGATTCAAGGGTCGGTAAATCAGCTCTTTTAACCCGATATATCAAGGATAGTTACCACAGAGAATATAACCAAACTGTGGGAGCAAACGTGCTGATAAAAAAATTAGATGCAAATCTAATTCGAGACACAGCAGATATTGGAGATCTCGATTATAAAAATTCAAATGACCATTTTATAATCTACTTTTGGGACATTATGGGAAGTAGTAATCAGCTAAGCCTAAACGAAAATTACTTAACCAAATCAGCAGGAGCTATAGTGGTTTTTGATGTTACCTCCCGACAATCCTTTAATAGAGTAGAGTTTTGGATAAAAAGAATAAATGAACTTAATGAGAACATCCCATTGGTCATTGTAGGCAATAAAACTGATAAAACTCATAAAAGACTAATAACATATGAAGGAGCAAGAGAAAAAGCAAAGGAATACAGCGCTAAATATGTAGAAACTTCAGCTAAAACAGGTCATAATATAAGTAGAGCATTTAAAACATTAATGTCTAATATAATCAATTTACCTAAGGTTGAGATATCTGAATTTTTTAAGATAAACGACTTAGTGGATTTAAGACTAATTGAAGATAGAACATATATTTATGTGAATGATGAAGAATTCTTGATTTGTGCTCGTTTGTTGTTAAATATTCCCGTAGAGAGAATATCAGAAGCGGATGAGATAAGATCTATTGATGAAGCTGCTGAGGTCTTCCAGCGAACTTTATGGCAGAACAGAATTTTAGAAGGACCTATATCAAGAGATTCTCGTCACTTTATAATTACACCTGAAGAAGAATTCCAAGGTCATTGCTCAAATATTCAAGCTTTTTTTGAAAGTGGGTTACAAACCGATATTTTAGCTTCAAATATTGCATTTCCTCTATTAAAAAAATTAGTAGATCTTGATTATAGTCCAGCAGTTAGTGTGTTTAAAGAAGAAATTGCAAAACGGTTTGAAGAAGGCGTAAAGAGCTCAAAATTATTTTTGCTTAAAGGAGGGTATTTAAGATATCTAAATGAAGAGGAAAGACAATCTCTGAAAGGATATGATGAATTAAGCGGGGAAATTATCGAGGAAATCTTACTTAACCAAGAAGTAGAAAAGAGGATTGAGGAAACAAAAATACAGCAAAAACAAATATCGCTAGAAAAGGAAAGAAAATGGTTAAGCAATATGTTCGGGAAAAAACATGGTTTTTATGAAATATTACGTGAAAGGGTGGAGAAAGAAAAAGAGATCGAAATGCTAAACCAGGCAGTTGAAATATTAAGAAGCTCAAGGATCAAAACTGACGATAAAGTAAAATCCCTTATAGATGCATTAGATCAGCCTCCTCTTCATTATCGCATTTTAAGATGGATTAGGGGTAAATCTATATCTAAAAATTCAAACAAGAGAAAATTTGGCATTTTTTGATATTAAATATACATCATTTTCTTGCGTGATAAGGATCTGCTAGTCAAAACAGAGATCTGTTTGTAGAGTAAACAATCTAGATAAGTTTTTAAGGATATGAACCTTGTCTTTAAATTAGTAAATTTTTCCAATGAGTGTTTTTGATAGTTTCTTGATTAATTAAGAAATCTAATCGAAATCGGCGACATTTAATATGTTATTATTGTCTGAAGATGGTTGGGCTGATGGACTTACGGGTTCATTTTCTTTTATATTTACCTGTGTTCTTGGATTGAGCATAATTTATCAAGCACGAAAGATAAACGCCAAACTACTCTTATATATGGGATTTAATATTTTTTTAGTTAGTTTCTTTTGGTTCGCCATATTTCTGGATTTTCTGGCTGTTATTTCGACTGGGAGTAATATTGCTATACCAGATGGACCATTGGCAATTTTGCGTTTAATGTGGTCACCTTTAGCCTTTCTTGTTTCATTCTATATTGCTGCAGAACTCTTTATCCCAGAAAAGAAATACGCTGTAATCTTCCCATTTCTCATTTTAGGCGCTACTTGCATTATTGTAATTCTTATTAATCCTTTGAATAATTTTATTGTGACAAATCCATCAGTTCCTGGTACTGAACTTATTAATGTCGATTTTATTAGTTTTAGCATAGCTTTTATATTAAATTATGCGTTTTTGCTTATAGCAGTTATTTTCTGTGGTTTTGGTTATTTATATAAAGGCTTTCGATCCCAAGATATTATTAGAAGAAAATTTTTGATGTTATCAACGGGCTATTTCCTTTTTCTTCTATGTCCCTTAATGGCTATCTTTGTTGAAGGGTTAGTTACTTATTTTATAAGAATCGGAATGATAGTTGGTGTTCTATTTTTTTACCTCGGTTTAAGGGAAGCCCCTATGGAAAAAACGAGAGAGAAGGAAATCAGAAAGGAAGTGCAGGTACGAGAATCTCTGTTTAGACTTTATGAACGGCCTGACTATATTACAGAAGAAGAGGTATCTTTTCATAGAGAAAAGAAAATTTGTTTGGTGTGTAAAGGAAATGTATCAAGAATAAACTACATTTGTCCTAAGTGCAGTGCTCTTTATTGTGATAAATGCTCCAAGCAATTGGGTGATTTAGAAAATATGTGTTGGGTCTGTGATGAGCCATTCGATGAAACCAAACCAGTAAGACCCCATAAGAAGAAAAAACCTAAGGAAGAAGAAACTCCAGGTAAAACCTAGGTTTACTTTGAAGAAATTTTCAAATTTTTTTAATAAATTCTAACTTAATGCAGATAAGTATTTAAGGATATGAAACTAATTTTTTATTTAATTGAATATTCAATTTCCAACATAAACCATTATCTATTCTAGTTAAGAAAAAATGGTTTCTAAGATGAGAAGTCTTAAATGTTATATATAGAAGATTTTAGTTGGATCAATGGAATTACAGCGACGTTTTCGTTTATTTTTGCGTGTGTTCTTGGAGCAAGTGTTATATGGCAAGCCAGAAAATGGGAGGCTAAACTTCTTTTTTATATGGGGATAAATATTGTATTTGCAGGTTTTTTTTGGTTTGGGGTATTTTTAGATTTTTTTAGTCTGCTTATCACGGATGTAAACATTATGATTCCTCCTGAGTCACTAGCAATTATCTATTTTTTTTGGTCGCCTATAGCTTTCCTGTTATCGTTTTATATTGCTGCTGATCTTTTCTCACCTAATAAGAAGATATTTATTATTATACCCTTTCTAATTCTGGGCATTATCTATGAAATATTTCTTTTCATGTTTCCCTTGGGAAATGTTATTGTTGATAATATTTGGCCAGGAGAAATGATAATCGAAGTTACCATAGATCCCTTTAAACCCGCTGGATTAATAAATTACACGTTTGTCCTTATAGCTTTTATCTTTTGTGGCTTCGGTTATTTATATAAGGGTATAAAATCAAAAGATATTATCAGAAGAAAATTCTTATCATTGTCAACAGGATACCTACTTTTTGCGGGAGCTCCAATATTTGTATTTGTGCTTCAAATGAAGGAGCCTTATACATATATCGCACGGATGGTAATGATAATAGGGTTCGTATTCTTCTATTTAGGATTAAAAGTGACAGATGTTGAAAAAATACAGCGAAGAGAAATTAAGAAGGAACTTCAGTTAAAAGAATCTCTATTTAGGTTTTACGAAAGACCTGAACACATAACTGAAGAGGAGATATCATATTACAAGGAGAAAAAAATTTGTCTGGTGTGCAAGGGAGATGTAGCAAGATTGAATTATATATGCCCTAAATGTAGTACTCTCTATTGCACAAATTGTTCTGAACAGCTAAGTGAGTTGGAGAATATGTGTTGGGTCTGTGATGAACCTTTTGACGAGGCTAAGCCTGTAAAACCTTATGAGAGAAAGAAACCCCCGGATGAGGATAGGGGTAAGGATTAGGATCCATTTAAATTCAACAATGAAAATTAGAAGCATCCCCAAATTTAATCATTTGAAGTTAAATCTATCAGAGAAACTATGAATAATTATAAAATTGCTTTTTTCAAGGTTCTCTCGCCTTTAGACAATAGATTCCCTCTTCGAGTTCTTGATGATCCTAAATATGATAACCATCCTCTAATCAATAAGGACGCGGTCATTGAAGCTCTTGAAGAATATGATGAAAAACTGAATTATTCTAAAAGCGGCACATTTTTTGATATTGCGAATTTATCCTTAAATATTGAGGGTAGATTTTTAGCTGAGAATCTTCCAGAAATTCCCTCAATTGTTATTGACGAGATTTGTACTAAAAAGATTTTATATAAGACGTTAAAAAAGCATGACCTCACTCATATTGGTTTAAGTACATACGCGAGCGGATTGGACAAAGCAATAGAATTAATAAGAATCATTCAAACCGAATTCAGCGATAAAAAGTTATACATTGGAGGCGTTGGCGCTGTTTATCCTCATTTTAAAGAAATTCATGATCCAAAAGATATATGCATTGGAAATGGTGTAAACTGGTTAAGGGAAAAGTTCAATTTAAAACTGTATAAACCAGAAGATTTCAGAATTCCAAATATTACCGGGGATTTCCCAGGTTTTCCTATCCCCGTTAAAACTTCTTATCTTATCACCCAAATCGGATGCCCACAGAATTGCGATTTTTGTATCACTCCGAACTTGCTAAAATACCAGCCCTTCTCAAGACATGAGAGAATCATTGAGACTATTGAAGAGCTCAGTTCTAACTCCAAAAAGGATATTTTTCTCTTTATTAATGAACCAAACGCTTTTTTTCCGGAACAAACCTGGAAGAAAGTCTTTGACCATTTTATTCACAATCGGAAAAATTTTGACAATTCAATCTTCATTGCATTTGATGGGTCCCTTAATCACATTAATAAATTTGATTTAGAAACGATTCAAACGAAATCTCCCTTTAAATTCATGCTCATAAGTTTTGGGATTGAAAGCACCTTAGAAGGGGGATATGCCAAAAATGAAGGCAACCCTGAGAAAGTCATTGAGAGATTGAATAACCTTGGGATTGTAACAAAACTGAATTATATACTCGGGTTCCCGTTTCATAATAAAGAATTGCTTGATATTGAAATTGAAAATAACCTAAAATTTAATCCGGATATATACTCAATTGGAAATTTTGTACCCGTTCCCAAAACGCCCTTGTATAACCAATTAGAACTTGAAAATCGGCTATATGATCGAACTTTACCTCCTGAATTTTTATACTCATTTGGATTCCAACCCTTTAAACACGAGTACTTAGGGGGAGGATTCAATATATTAAAGTATCTTTTGAAAGCTCTATTCAAAAGTGAAAAAAAACTTGTCAGCGTTTACGGTAATTTTGCAAATAAAATGATGGATTTGTTTGATCTATCACATTCTCGAAAGATTAGATGGGCAGCCGAACTTTTTTTGAGGTTTGATAAGATGTATCTAAAATCTTTTCAAACCAGAATGGGTAATGATATTGTTATTAATTATCAAGAAAGATATGAGAAAACAAGACAGAGATATAGAAATTTTTAAGAGAAAGTAGAGAACTTTGGGAGAATTACCAATTAATAAAAGTAAAAATTTAAATGTAAACATACCAATTAATGGTTTATCCAATATATGCATTTTATTACGTAATTAAACAAAAAGAGGGAAAAATCGTGAGTTTTGTTATAAAAAAAATGGAGTTCCCGTTAAATAAAGCCAATGATGTTATGGATGCAAAGAAAGTTGCAAAGGATATCCCAGTTTTTAGGGCCGATGATGAATACATTAGAACTGTTATCAAGGACAATGTAATGATTGAAAACGGCATATGTAAATTTACTCAAATTCTGGAAATTAATAATGTGCCAGACTACCTTGATAATGGCGTTGTAATAGATAATGCTGCACGTATCATGAAATTCTATAAACAATGGACCAAAAAAAAATGTGGAATCATAAAATGGGCTGTTTTTACAACAATTAATCCTTCAACAGCTGAAGCCGATGCTCAAGAAGCATTAGGATTAAGTATTGAAGGTATGGAAGAGAAAACAGATAAATATAATGAGGAGGATAGTGGATGAAAATGTCAAAAATCACAGAAAAGAGAAGGGAATTTGTGACGGTTAGTTTGATAGATCTGATTTTAGTAATGGCTGGAATACTCCTGCTGTTCTTTAATTGGATTATCTCAGTGATATTATTCGGTTTTGCTTTGGGTGCCCCGCTGGTTTATTATTACCTGACTTCATTACGAGTCAAGTTAAAAATATGGAGACTTATCCCTAATGCCCAATCATGTGTGATATTCCTCATCTTCATAATATCTGCGATAATCATTGTAAGTACTGTGAGTATAATTTTATAATTTTTATTTTTTATATTATTTTACCTACTTTAGTGGATTAGATAAAGTGTTGGAGATAGTTAAGATCATCTAATCATATTGGGGGATCTACTTCTCGAGATATCCAAAGATATCATTTTAGAACCTTCGAGTAAAGGGATAAAAGTAAAGATTTAAATGTAAACGTATCAATTTAAAGTCTATCTAAATATACATTTTTGTAAAATTGTAATAAATACGAGGGAAAAATCGTGACTTATATAATAAAAAAGATGAGGTTCCCTATAACTGATAGAGATTTTATTATAGACGCAAGGAATCACGGAGTGAGAGAGCGAATTTTTAGGTCTGATGATCAATATATTGAAAATTTAATTATTGATAATGTAAGGTTCGATGATGAAAATATTGAATTTACTCAAATTTTTCGAATTTTACCCGCGGAAGATGTTACTGGACTTCCCCCAGTAACACACAGTTTCATAAGCAATAATGCCGTAAATATAATGAAATTTTATAAGAGTAAATGCGAAAGTGTTGAATGGCACGTTTATGAGTCTACTGTTCCTGATGCAAATCTGTCTCCATCTGATATAGATCTAGCATTGAGTGTAAACACTAGTGGTTCAATTAATAATTTCAAGAGGGTGGATAGTGGATGAAATTTTCAAAACTAACAAAGAAACTAATGCAATCTTGGAGTATTGGCGTCATAGAGTTGATTTTAGTAATAAGTGGAGTATTATTGCTTTTCCTCAATTGGATCCTCTCATTAGTCTTATTCGGTGTCTCATTGGGAATCCCGTTAATTTATTATTTCCTAACTTCCTTACGAATTAAGTTAAAAATATGGAAACTTATCCCAAATGCCCAATCTTGTGTAATATTCTTGTGTGTAATCATTTCCGCAATAGTTATAGCAAGTACTGTGAGTATAATATTCTAATTTTTATTTTTTTTTTACTTAATATTAGAATTTTAGAATCTCTAAAATCATAAACAGTTTTCTTCAAGAAGAGAGTTTTATATAAAAGAAGAGTAATGAAATTCTTCAAATAAAAACTGAAGTTTAAATGGTAAATTGTAATTAATTTTAAGTAAGGAAAAAAAAATATGGATCACTGATTATGAGAATCTCGGTTGAGGATACTAGAACTGGAAAGGTTATTAAGCTCGATGTTAAGGAACACCACGAAGTTGAACGTATTATAGATATCGTAATCAAACATATGGGAATTATCAGTGCCGAACAACGCTCTTATACCTTAGTCCTCCACGAAAAGGAATTACCCAACTCTATTACTATCGAAGATGCAATCCATAAATTTGGTTTAAAAGAAAATGATCAATTATCGCTTTGGGCGCGCGTTATAGGAGGAACTAAATTCAATTTAATACATATTAAATAAAGAATTCATTTACAAACTACTAACTATGAAAATCACTGTTGAAGATGTACGAACTGGGAAAGGTCAAAAGGTAGAGGTTAAGGAGCATCATAAAATTGAGCGTATAATAGATGTCCTAATTAAACAAATGGGGATTATTAGCGCTGAGCAACGCTCCTATGCATTAGTCCTCCATGAGCAGGAACTACCTAATTCAATTACTATTGAACAAGCAATCCATAAATTCGGATTGAAAGAGAATGATAAGTTATTACTCTGGACACGTGTTATAGGAGGAACTTAATTGAGTTTCAGTCATCAATAACAATAATATCATCATCATCGCCTTCATCCTCATCTTTATCTTCCAAATTAAAACGATCCTTGAGATTTTCCATCGTATGCTCCTTAAAATATTCCGCGGCTTTCATGCAGATATCATATTTTAGTGGATCGTCGGGATTCGGATTTTCTACTAACTTTTGTAGGGCTTTAACTGTATTTTCCAAATCAGAAAGCCTAGACCATTGTTTAAGAACGTTCAGACAAATATAACCGGTTCCAGGTTCTCGTGTTGACGTTATTTTAACAGGATGAATATTAGGATGAAAAATGCTCGATTGCCAAGCAAAATCAATACCCCCTGGATATGGAAAAGTACGGTTAATTTTGAAGAATATCTTGTGGTGGGTTTTTGGCATTAAATTCTCAGGATTTTGATCAAGTCCTAACACAAATCCAATTGCCTTTATTTTTATTAGTAATTCAACATTGTTCTCATGCCAGATAATAGAATCTGTTTGAACTACATTAAGATTCTTTAGGGTATTAAACTCATTATTAAGTCTATCTTCCCATATTTCAACAGGTAATTCAGGCATTAATCTCATCCACTATTATTAATTTCATGTTTCTCGACTTTTTTGTATGAACAAACCCAACAACTTGGATCTTTAAATTTACTTATTATATTAAATATATTAGTAAGACCATTATAATTTAACTGTCTACCAATTAGAGGCTCCCCTATATTCGGATCCCATTCCTTAAACTCATTAAAGTAATCAACTCCTAAAATGAATTTTAGTACTTGTTGAGATTGAATTCCCCCTATTACTGAGGTTGTGGTGACAAGAGTAGCTATCTTTTCAGTTGTCGCTCCGTTTTCGGTGCTTATTTCTTGTCCGGTACATGAAAACTTCTTCCACATTAAATCTAGATCAATATCAGTAATTCCACACTGCAAACATGAAGATTCAGGCATTTTTGAGTAGACAGCTTGAACGGTACCAAAATACCCATCAATCCCCGAATCAATGAATGGTGTACCATTATAATAGGAATAATTATTTGCTTCTACTCTCGCTTCAATATTATCGAGGCATGAACAGACTACATCGTATTGATTGTAAAGTTCTTTATCAATGGCGTTTAATTCTTCCTTTAATGCTATGACTTTTACATCGGGATTGAGAATTCTACTCGCTTCTTTTACCACATCAACTTTATACTCCTTATTTTTCGCTGCGTCGATATTAAAGAGAACACATCGATTTAAATTTGAAGGTTCAATCATATCATAGTCTATTATTAGGATGGTTCCCACCCCTGCTAAAACAAGGTTCTTTACTACTTCGTTTCCTGTTGCACCTACCCCGATAACCATAACCTTAGCACTTGAAATTTTCTTTTGATCCCACCCTTTTATTCTTTTTTGACGATCAAACTTGTCAGTATCTATTGATTTAGAACTAAGTACCTCAATGTCTATATTTCTATCTTTTTGATTCATTAGCATTAGATTTTTTAATTTCTAAATTACTTTTATCTTGTTGCTGAGATTACAGCGCTACTTATTTCTTTATATTTACTTCTAATTTGCTTATCCAGTGTAAAAAATTTAAATTCAACGTTTATGGGATCGAGTACTAATGCGACATGATAGGATTCGGGGAAAAAATATCTCTGAGTTTTCAGATCAACATCTGAAAGAAAGCACCCTAACCCAGGGTGAGTATGCCACCAGCCTACTATTCTTAGATTTTCAAACTTTTTATTTCTTTTTAGTCTGTTAAATTTTTTCTGATAGGCACCAGCTGTTCCTTCTATTTGAGAAGTTGAGTATTTCTGACTATATACAGCACCTAGAATGAACAGTTGGTCCTCAATTACTACATAAATTTTTTCTTTCCATTTTAAGATGTCTCCCACGAGATAGCCAAATATTTCTTTGGGAGAAGTTTTACCAATTTTGGTAATTTCCTCTAAAACTCTCTCCTTAATGTATACAGGAAATACAAAATTTTCTGTAATTGACATCTTAATTATCGTTTCAATAAATTATCTAGTGTTACTTTTAAAATTTCAATTATTTCAGATTCCTTATCCACTTTTTTAGTTGAGAAGCCAAATGTTTTAATTTTAAATGTGTTTTCAATTTCTTCGGGTTTGAATGCGGTTTCTGTTAAATCTTGGAAATTTGCAATTATATAGAAATCTGCTTTACTAGTTCTAGGCTTAACTTTGGCTATTGATTCCTGCAGCCTTCCCAGATTACTCGCTGCCGAATTAGTTGTAAATAAAACAATGTCCAACGATTTTAGTAAGTCATTAAATGCTCTAAAATTTTCTGTAAGAGTATTTATGTCAATTTCTTTTATAACACACTCTTTAAAGATGAAGTTCTCTTCTAACTCAATTCTTTTTTGCTGAATCACATTCATATCATCATCTAATTCCAAGAGTGTTTCCCCAGGGAACAAATCCATGATTGTTGTTTTACCTACATCTTCCTCACCAGTAATCAAGATCTTTGGAGGAATGTATATATTATCTTCTATATAATCACAGAATCCGTCAAAGACACTTGTATCATTATTCCAATTGGGCAAAATTGATTTATATTTTTCTATAAACTCGTTTTTCATCATTTTCACGAGTGATCGTGCTTCAACTTCCGAATCATCTTTATCAATAACGATAACAAAAGTATAATCATATTCTGCAGAAT
>JAEOTL010000044.1 GCA_016839845.1 Promethearchaeota archaeon | reverse complement strand
TCTGAAAGAAGACAAGCTCTTGAAAAATATGTTTTTGATTTATATCAAAGGTTAAGATCAGAACAACAGACTTAATCTAAAAGATAGGAGGATTACCCACATTACATACTTTATCATGTATTTAAACCCCCTGATGATTTAATGCGTACTCCTGTTAAGAAACATTATATTTTAAAAACACAAAATCTTAAGTTCGAAATTGAGATGAAATATTTCCATCATCTTTGGGAATAACAAAATAAGGAATTTTAACTAATAAGAATAAAAGTAAGTAAAATTCGGTATTTATCCACGATATTTTTATATGAAAACACTATGGATATTATTTGAATTTTTTTCAATAAATTCAAACATAGCAGCAATCTTATCAGAATCTAATCCATGTTCTTCAGGAGCTACTACTGTCCATTCACTTGAATTTGATGGCCAAAATTTATTTTTCATTATTTGATCAATTTTATTTTAAATTTATTGGTTAAAATAATGATTCAATAAAAATTTTGTTTCATTTTTAACTGAAGATGGAATAAAAAGGTAAATTCGGTGTCTAAATTCAATGAAAATGAGAACCAGTAGCAATTCTACATTGGGGGAAAAAATCATGAAAGCCCAAATCTATTATCGCCCCAACAATTTGTAAAATCGCGTTTTTTGTTCTTCTGTCATCTCAGTAAGGATTGGTACACCGTATTCTGTTTGTGGGAAATCCTTAACTTCGGGCGAATGCTTAAGTCGTCTAGCGGTGATATTATGAAGACCCTCCCCACCAATCCCCACGAGTGCTTCTCCAATACCTGGTGGCCAAACTGGTTTACTCTTAAACGAATTTATTTTACTACCTTTTCCTACCTTGATTAAGTCGTTAGTTAATGTTTCTTCTTCCTTAAATCGCTTATTTTGACCTTTAAGGTCATAGATAAAGGATGAGGCATGTGCTATTTTTGCCCACTCTACACGAGCATGAAACCCAGGAAGTTCTAGGCATTCAATCGGTAAAGATGCTCCTCCGCTGACCTTTCCATTATGGATCATAAAATGCCAACCTACTTTATCTCGTCCAGCCAAAAGACGGTTGGGTACATACAAATATTCCTCGCTAAATCCCCATTCATATTGACTAAGATCTAATTTAGCTTGATTAATTAGATTCACACCTGTTTTAGCGGCAAATTGGCACCATTCTAAAGACCCAAACTCCCATTTTTCAAGATCATTCATATTATTTCTCTTCTAAAGTTTAATTTTATCTTAAATTATTATAGTAGTTCAAAATTCATCAAATATTTTAAATTTGCTTAAATAATGTTTTAGATATGTATCCCTTAACTAATTGAAAAAATTAAAGGAGTGGGATTGCCTAACAAGATAACTTGTTAGGTAAAAATAAGTGTTGAAGATCTTATCTATGTAGAACTTCTAACTAACTACTTTTTTAACTCTTCGAAGCGTAGTGCTTGCGTGAATGCTCTATGACTTAAGTTGAATATGGATTTATCCGTCCAATCTTTAAGACCTGGAATTATTTCATCTCTGATAAAACGTTTAGCATATGAAGGAATCAAATTTTGACCAATGTAAGCCCCAAGAATGGCTCCTGCATTCCCTGCATTGCAATCAGTATCAGCTCCACATAAAGTACTAATACGCACCGTCTGTATGAAATCCCCATCTCCATATAATAAACCTATCACTATCGCACCGTTATTGAATATTGCATGAGCATTAGCTTTAGCCTTACCAAAGCTTCTAATTCGTCGTTCAAGTATACTCGGATAATCTTTAAATCTGGAAATTGCATCTGTTGCCAATCCTTGTTCAAATTTCCACCACAATCCATCCAATTTTGTTTCCCATTCTTTTTTATTGTTTTTCCTAATATAATTTGATTCCCAATCTCTTGAATCTGGATTATTGAGGTAGGTATCGATAATAGGATCAATAAAGCTATAGTATAATTCTACGTCTTTCTTTGATATCCAATCTGTCAAAGAAGCATATTCTAGCAAAACTGTTTTAATACGTTTAATATCACTTATAATAGTTTCAGCACAAATCCCGACCTGTTCAATTTGCTGGGTAAAGGCCTCAAATACCTCGCGTTCTGGCTTATCCCCTATATAAACTGCAGACTTTGGGAAGTTAACCTCTTCTTTATAATGAAATGGGTTGTGTGCTATTGCCACTGAAATCATAGCTGAGATAAATAATTCACCTACAATTCCTACCTCTCTATGAGCTATCACCGCATCTTGAAGTGATAAATCTAAGCATGGTTTTAATAATTCCAGATCAGTTTTAGATTTTTGATACCAATCCCATGCAGGAAGTAACATTCCATATAATTCTCCCTTCATTTGTGCCCCAATATAATCAGTAAACTCATTTCCATAAACCTTACCATCGTGCTCATATACATAATCACCCGCATGTTCCCATGGCACACCATCTTTCGCGTTATCATAAGCAGCTTTTTCTGCTGTAAATACATACCGAGGGAGTAAATATTTCAACCAATATGATCCAAGAAAGTCTGGTTCTAATATTGTTCCAGTTTTTAACCTATTCGCAAATTCCTCATCATTTAATGCTTCTAATGCTAATATAGATATCAATTCATATTGTTCATCATCATTTATACTTTTTTTATGATGTACACTCCATCCACTTAAAGGAGGGTGTAAATTAACAATAGTTCTGCGATCCATTCCCTCTACAGGCATTCCAAAAGTACCACCGGCTACTTTGCCTGTCCAGCTGCCCCAAATTTTTTGAAGTAAAAAATCTTTATCTACCATATTCGCCCTAAATTTTTTTCATTTAATTAATATTACTTTAAAATAAATAT
>JAEOTL010000401.1 GCA_016839845.1 Promethearchaeota archaeon | reverse complement strand
TTTTCCTAAATACGTCTTTAATCATCTGATCTATCTCTAAAAAATCATTTTCCTTTATAAGAAAAACGGCACTAGCCTCTCTTGTAATAGCATTGGTTCTGTTGCCACCGTTTATGGAATTAATTTTGATTTGAGATTTTTTATTCAATTTCCATAATATTTGACCAATAATTTTTACTGCGTTACCTCTCCCTAAATGGATATCTACTCCAGAATGTCCCCCTACTAAACCAAAAACGAAAAGTTTGACTGGAATTAAGTTTTCGGACATATTTACTTCGACTATTTCTTTCTTAATGTTAAAATAGGTTACTCTTCCTCCAGCACACCCAACAATAACAGAATCTTCCTCCTCACCATCAAGGTTTATGAGATAATCTCCACTAATTAGATCTTTGTCAATTTTGAAGGCACCACGTAAACCTAATTCTTCATCCACAGTGAATAATAAGTCAAAACTCAGTGATTCGAAATTTAATGTGCCATCATTAATTTTTTTCATTAATGCAAGGGCGTATCCAATCCCTACGCCATTATCTGCTCCTAAAGTAGTTCCTTCAGCACTAACCCATTTTTCATTATCAATTTCAAGGGTCGTAAGTTTTAAGGGATCGGATGAAAAATCATGCTCAATCCCAGAATTTTTCTCACAAACCATATCTAAGTGGCACTGTAAGACAACTTTTTTTCTTCCTCTGTCCTTTGAGGGAATTTTTACTACTAAATTCCCTGTATTATCGACCTGAGCTTTAAAACCTAATTTTTCGGCTTCGTTTTTCACAAAAGCTCTGACCCTTTCTTCTTGCCCCGAACATCGAGGAATCTTAGTAATTTGCTCGAAATACTCCCAAAATTCAGAAGGTCGTCCTAAATCTTTTAATTTTGACAAAAGTATCCCTTCCAATTAAAATATATATATTAATTATTTTATAATATTTATACAATAACACTAAATTCCTTATAATATTATTTAAAGGCTGATCAAATGAGTTTAAAAGATATTTATTCAGAAGTTAAGAAGCGAAAGATGGAGGCACTAAATAAACAAGATGTTGTGAAAGCAGTAGAACAACACGGCAAAATTTTAGCAATTAGCGGGAGATATGAGAAACCTAAAAAAATTGTTGAACATATGTATGCTTCTTTGAAGAAAGTAGTAAAAGAGAAAGAAATAATGAAAGAAAACCTCTCTCAATACGATGTCGTACTTATCGGATGCCCAGGAAGTGATATTCCTCATGCCGCCTATCCCAAGGTAAAAGATTTTGTAATGAATGGGGGCTGGTTAATAACTACTGATTGGGCGCTTAACAGTATTATTGAAAATATTTTTCCGGGATACATTCGATGGAATAAAGCAAAAACCGCAGATGCTGTAGTTCCATGCCAAATAATGCAACCAGAACACCCATTTTTAGATGGTGTAGTAAGTGAAATCCAACAAAGCAAATGGCAAAAACAAACTGCCAAGGGTACTAAAAAAAAGGAATTTAGATGGTGGTTAGAGACTCGATCATTCCCAATCCAAGTTATTAATTATGAAGCTGTAAGGGTTTTAATTAGTTCATGGCAGCTTCAAAATCTATGGGGAGAATCTCCTGTTCTTGTAGAATTTGATTATGGTAAAAATGGGGGTCGAATTATTCATATGATTAGTCATACACATTTACAAAAGGGGGGAGCAAAGGGGAAGTATGCATCTGCCTTGATTCTTACCAATATTTTAGATGATAAAGTGTCTCAAAGAATGGGGATCTCAAAAAAACCAGCACAAGGGTATGTTTCCGATTGGCAGACACCTCAAACCCAGATTCAAGCTCAGTATTATCAGTCAGCTCCAGAAACTCCACAAAACAATTATATAACCCCAACCTCCAGCGGAAGTGGATTAACAGGAACATCTCAGATAACTGAAGTGGATGTGAATAGTCCTGATTTCTCATATACAAGTAAATGTGCTTACTGTGGTTATGATTTTGCTGAAGTTTCGGGTAAGATCTTTTTGTGCCAAGCATGTAAAGCCCAATATCATGAAAATTGCATAAATATGCAGATTAATGAAGGGACTTGTAAAAACTGCAATAGGATCCTTTTATGGTAATTTTTAGGTCGTAATAATAAAAGAAAAAATAAAAAAAAGAAATTAGTTTTACCGATTCTAGAACATTAGTTTTCAATTATCTCAATCGCTTCTTCTGGACATTGTGTTTCGCAAGCTCTGCATCCTACACAGTCTTCTCTGTTATCTTCGATAACATTTACTTTACCACCCTCAGGTTCGCCAAAACATTCAGAAGGGCAAACTTCGTAGCAGGTACCGCACCCTGTGCAGGCGTCCAAGTCCAATTTTATATCAAATGACATTTTAAGACTCCTTTTACTTTTAATTCTGTATTTTTCGATAATGATTATTTTAATATAATCCTAAGTTTGATAATAATATAAAAAATATAAATTTCGTTTTTATTAGGATTAACTATCAATGAAGCATTATTTGTAAAATATCAAATTTGGTAATTTACAAACCGAATAACTTCGGGAAACGTTTTTAATGATAGAATCCGAAAAATAATAAATAATACCGTAACTAAATGCAATTATTAAAAACTCAAATTATTTTATTCGTCTTTTATGCTGGATAGGAAATTTATAGGATATGAGTTTGAACTAAGTGAATATACTATCCCAAGGTGGAAAGTCACGCAATATGCTAACGCGATTAGAGATTTTAATCCTATTTATTATGATATGCAAGAAGCAAAGAATCAAGGTTATCGGGATATTCCCGTACCCCCTACATTTTTTACTAAAATGACGTATTCGGGGAAAAAAAACTTCTATCAGACAATAGGAATTGATTATAAAAATCTATTAGATGGGGGAAGAGAATTTCACTACTACTCTCAATGTGTAGCAGGTGATACTATTGTATATCAAACAACAGTAAGAAACATCGTTGAAAAAGAAGGTAAACGGGGCAAAATGGACATATTGACAGCATTTACTAAAGGTAAAAACAAAGAAACAGGCGAGGAAGTTTATGATGTAATAATTACTTTAATTATATTCCACTAAATTTACATATTTAATATGAAAGAAGTGATTAAATCTAATGGTCAAGAATTTATTAAAATTTGATGAGTTACATGAAGGATTGGAGTTACCTGAAATGAAAACTGATCCACTATCTCGAATTCAATTAGTTGATTACGCTTCTGCTTCAGGAGATTACAACTTACTCCATTATGATGAATCATTTGCAAAAAAAACTGGATTGAAAGGGTGCATTGCCCATGGGATGCTACAAATGGGTATGATAGGAAGCTACCTTCTGAATTGGGCTAAAGGAGGAACACTAAAAACCTATAAAATCCGATACTTATCCCCTGCTAATGAAAATGACATTCTAACATTTACAGGAAAAATTGTTAAGAAATATCAAAAAACTAATGAAAAATTAACCCGTATATCATTTACCAGCAAAAACCAAGAAAAAATTATTACTGCCCAAGGATCAGCAGTGTTTTCATTTTAAAACTTAATTAGAAACCATCACTCTTAAAATGATGAAGTTGCCTAATCAGTTTGATAACTGAGTGGCATTTTTTAATTTAAAAAGGAAAAAAATAGAATATTATTATTTAATTATTTAGTCTCCGCCTTCCTCTTCGGCAGCTAACTCCTCTTCTAACTCTTCGAGAGGTACTGGGGCTGGAGTGGTCAACATACTATATCCGATCCAAATGGCAATAATGGAAATTAACAAAACCAACAGCCAGAGAGGAGCTACTACAAATAATTTCCAATCCAACCAATCTATACCTGCTATCCAAGACCATGAATCCCAAGTCGGATTATTCCAAACTGTTTCGAACAGAAGATCTAAGATACTTCCCATAGTGTAGATTACGGCGATACCGAGACCAACAATGATCACTATAGCCCCGATAATTTTATCTTTTGCGATTATGGTTCAACTCCTATTTGATTAATTTTATTTTAATTTTTATTAAAATTAGTGTATGATGAATGTTAAAAAAAGATTAAATTAAAACCATTCTATCCAAGATCTATCTTTTTAATTCTCCTTTACTAAAATGAATGGTCATTCAGTTCATTAAGAATATTTAATAAGTGTTTTCTTAATTAATACTCGTCTGATGATAAAGAGAACCTTAGGTCTACGTAACTGCAAATAAAAATGATGCCCCACATATAGTCTATATAGAATTAAAAAACCTAAATAAAAGATTTTGAAGGGAGTATATTTATGCCTAATAAAACAGTGATTATAGGATCAAGCAATATGGATA
>JAEOTL010000400.1 GCA_016839845.1 Promethearchaeota archaeon | reverse complement strand
CCGCGTAATGTCTATCGAGTACTGAAAGTAATTGGGAACTAACATTTCGAGAATATACCGGACTTGATACGATAATTGCATCACACCAACCAAATGCTTCATAAATTCCTTGCATATCATCATCAATGATACAGGTCCCACTTTCTTTACATGATTCACACGCATTACAAGGCTCAACTCTTAATTCACTAAGAAGAAATAACTTAACATCCCAGCCATGATCTTCAAAAGGTTTTAACGCGTATCTTAAGAGTATTTCACTATTACCTTCTTTCCTTGGAGTCCCAGATATGCCGATAACGTTCATTTTTTTTTAGCTTCTTGATTTAATATACATTAATTATAGTTCGAGGGTAAAAAAGATTCTTAAAAAAATAAATGGCGCTAATTTTCCATAAATTTTAAATGAAAAATCTTACCCTTATTATATCAAAACCAAAGTAAAAATGCCTTTAATATGAAAGATATAGGGAAAAAGCTACTTCTTTTCATAGTTATTTATCTTATTTACCAGAATCTATTCTATATATTACTCGCACCCGAGATTTATTTTATTCCTATTTATGTGCTTTATTTAATCACTGCTTACGTAATTACACTTGCTGATACATTGATTCGTTCTTTACCAGAGGAAAGAGCACCATCAAAAAAATACAGCATTTTAATTCTAGTAATGATCTTAGCCTCTCCTTTCTTCTTGATTGGAGCCTTTTATGAAAATAAGATATTAATAACTTTGTTTATTCCTCTCTGGAATAATATTATTGTGAGTTATCTAGGATTTACTATTTATCTTTCCGGTGGACTTTTCACAATTATCGCAAGAACTCAATTAGGACGATTTGGGACAGGTGAATTGATTATTGAAAAGAATCACCAACTCATTACTAACGGTGTGTATAATTATATTAGAAATCCCATGTATTCTGGTGGTTTAATTGCAACTATAGGATTTTGTCTTGTTTTCAGAAGTGTCATTATTCTTATTATAATGTTTATTTATTACTTTTTAATATTTAGAATGCGTATAATTGAGGAAGAAAGACTATTATTAAAGAAGTTTGGGAAACAATTTGAAGATTATAAAAAACGGACTAAAAGACTTATCCCTTTTATTTATTGAAGAATTCAAATTTGTATGTGCTTACCCCTCAAGATGCTGATAATCCTAACTTTTGTAACAACGGAATCAATATAAATAATTCTTTCATAATAGAACTTCTATTAGATAATGTTTTTAAACGATTTAATCACATTTAAATAATTTTTTAGTTACAATATTATCAAATAACAAATTAAAGAATTATTTCAACTCTCTGATATTAGAAATCCTTCTCTATTGAGGTATCTCTGTTGGCGATTAACAAAAATATATTATTAAGCGAATTGTTTAACAACTTCTTAAAGATAAATACACAAGTTGAAGCCATCATTGTTTCCGATCAAGATGGACTAGTTATAGCTGGTGAACGAAGAAAAGATGTAGACTTAGAGCTAGTTTCGATTATGACCGCTATAGTTAATCCTGTTATCGAGAGATTTCGAGATGAATTCTCATACAAAAAATTTGGAACGGCTAATTTTGATACCGAACGAGATCGTATTCTATTTATATCTATAACTGAGAATATAACATTAAGTTTAGTTATTGAAATTCTTGGATCCATAGATAAGATAGCGCCATATGCGTATTTTCTAGCTGAAAAAGTGGCTCAGATATTGGTTGCCTCAGAGGGTGATTTAATTGAATTATCAATCCCTAATTTTGAATATAAAACCGAAGGATATTATGGCAGTGACAACCAATACTATCAAATTGGATTAGAATCTGGTGGGTTATATAGATTTAAATTTATAATTATAGGTGAACATGAAGTCGGTAAAACTTCAATAATGCGTCGGTTTGCAGAAGGCAGGTTTTTAGCAGATTATCGAACGACTATAGGCTTGAATGTTTTAACTCATGATTTTGAATTTTTTGGGAATGAAATTAGTCTGTTTCTCTGGGATATTGGTGCTCAACAGTATTTTAAGAGATATCGTAAGGTTTATTATAAAGGGGCACAAGCAGCTTTTATCGTATTTGATATAACAAATAGGGATTCATTTTATAACGTAGTAAATTGGTTTGATGAATTAAACGAATTTAGTGAAAAGAAATTATCAGTAGTAATTGTTGGAAATAAAAGGGATTTAGAACAACAAAGGGAAGTCGATTATGAGGAGGGAGTTAACCTGGCAGAAATGCTATCTGAAAAACACGCCAGAAAGATTTCATATATTGAAACAAGTGCTCTAACTGGAGAGAATATTGAAGAAGCATTTGGGATCGTGGCTTATCATTATATTATGCTAAGTAAAATGTTTGAAGAAAGCAGGTTAAAAACTAAGATTTTTAACGAAATTAATTCAATCCTCGAAACTAGAGATTCTTTATCAATTGCATTCATTTCAATGGATTTTTTAAGCAATCCCGTTGTAACACTTTTAAAAGAAATAGAGGAGCTAGGATCACCCTCAAAAAAAGGAAAGAAAGATAAAGAAATTTATAAATTTTCAAATGGTTTAATCCTAGAAAGCTTTAATTTTGATTCTATGAAGATTTCTGATTCCGATGGAGTTTGTATCATCTTTGATGCAAAAAAAATGGATTCGATTAATCCCAAATGGAATAATATTGTTTTAAAACTAATTGAAGCTCTTAAGGATAATGCAGTAATATTAATTGGTATAATAACTAAGGAAACGGTTAACTGGTCAAAAATGATGGGTGAATTTGATTTTTACACAAAATTAGAAGAAAAACAAATTTCTTATTTCATATTTAAGATAAGTTCTGAATTTCGACTAGAACTATATGAACAATTAAATACATTATTCAATACTATTAAAAATATTTAGAAATAATGAAATGTTTTGAAAAAAAAAGTGAAAACTTAAGTATGGAAATATTCTTTTAATTTCTTCTTAATCAATCCCTTATCTTTGAGATCTTGGATTAATTCCTTGGTATCATGCATTCTTACAGCACTAGATTCATGTGATTTTTGCAGAATATCAATATCTGAATGTTCGTATAGATGAACAATCTCTTCTAGAGCAACTTTATAGGTCCCCTTTAATCCAATTAAGTCAGCAAATAAGTGATAGTTAACAAGTTTAATATTTTCGGGGTATCTTATTTTTTTATCTTGGTTAAGCTCAGATATTTGACTCTCAACATCTTTAGACCATTTAATACCGATGATTATAAAAATCATTGAGGGACTCTGAAACATTTTGGCTAATTTTCGAATGTCAATATTAGATATATCCTCAACAAAAAGAATTTGAATCGCTTTTATTTTATCCCTAATCGAGGGATCCACATCCTGAATTAAAAATTTATCATCAGTAAGAATTAATCCGTGAATCTGTTTGTTTATATCATCATATATTTGAGGATTATAATAGTATTTAATCCCAATATCATCAAAATATTTCGTTAATAGGTCGTTAATACAAGAATAAACGATTTCTGTATCTTTTATTGGTTCTAATTTTTCCATGGATTCCAGAATCGTTTCTTTTTTGGGTAATGCCGATTTTTGTTGTTCAAGGTATAATTTAAGATTCTCCGCTATTACTTTACTCTCCTTGTATAATTCTAGTGATTTTGAATAATCTCCAGATCCCGCCGCATTTCTTGATTCAATTTCATACTGATCTTTTAAGTAATCCAGCCCATTAACCGCAAAATCAATCTGCATCTGACGGTATGATTGAACTGCAGAAGGGTTGTCGAGAAGCTCCTCAATAATGATTACTTCGCTTAAAAGTTCTGTTGCTTTAACATATTTTTGTGTTTCCTCTAAAGCCTTAATGGTACTGACCAGTATTTTTTCTCTAGCAATTAACTCTTCTCGATTCATTGCTTTTAGAACTTCATTGTCCAATAATGTTAATTCTTTTTCTATTTCCACCTGTATTTCAGGTTCCAATTCTTTTGGTGGTGCCTCCTCCTTAAAAGAGCCAACCTTCTTGTTTTTAGATTTCTTTAAAACCATAACTCCAACTAGTCCCCCTACAGCTGCTCCTATTATAACAAAAATAATCCATAAAGGAAATTCTGAGGGTGGAGAAGGTTGGGAACTTGATCTTATGGAAAAACTACCAGTTGAAGCAGGACTTTGATGACCTGCTCCATCAATCTGATATAAAAAGTAATAATATGTGCCCGGTTGAAGAGATCCTATATATGTATAATTATTCCCAGTTACATATATTTCGAATACAGTTCCTGGCGTAGCAAAAGGATCAGCTTCATTATCAATAATCAATCGATATTCTGCAATCCCAGAAAGATCAGAACCTTCTTGCCATTCGAAGATTAAATCACCGCTTACTTCTCCTTGAGGAAAATTTAGTAAAAGCGGAGCTACAGGTGCGACTGTATCTTTATAAAGAGTTATCATTATAGGATCACTCAAATGACTAACACTATCATTCGCAAAAAGGTAGATATTAAAAGGTCCTTCTGGCAGACTATCCCAAATTGAAGTATCGAGTTGTTGATCTACATTGTTTCCTAATGATATTGGTATAGTGTTTACTTCATACCATATATATTCAAGATTAGCATCAGAAGCTAAAATATTAATTAATGGAGCAGTTCCGTAATATGTATTATTCAATGGAAGATTAATTGTAATTAATGGCACTAAAGTATCTTTTATGACTGTTATCTCATCAAAACCGATAACTCCTAAGGTATTATTTATATAGAATTTAATTGTTACTGTACCGTCTCCTGGAGCATCCCATGCCAATTGATCGATAGTTCCAGTTAACCCTATAAAGGTATAATTTACTAATCCATTATCTAAGGTATACCATCGTGAATCTAGATTGCTTCCACTTACACTAACCATAAAATTAGGTGCTGTACTATTGCATACTTCGTCTGAATTAGGAGTATTGATCGTTATTATAGGGAAGAAGATATCTTTGTAAACTGTAACTTCTGCAACTCCTATGTTACTTGCCGTGTCATTCGCAAAAAATCGAATTATTACTGTTCCATTCCCGACTTGATCCCAAACACCCTGTGCGATAAGCCCTGTCCAAAAGTAATTACTTGTAATAACCGTGCCGTTATCCAATTGGTACCAACTTGCATCCAAATTAAGGTCATTAATATTTATAGTAATATCAGGAGGTGTAATCCCAAAAAGATCGTAGTTATTTGGTTCTATTATAGCAATAGTGGGATCAATTGTGTCTCTGTTGATATCAACACTCATAGAGTCCCAATTACCCGCAGTATCGTTTACATAGAATGTGATCGTAACACTTCCCTGACCCGCATTGCTCCACGCTGTAGAATCTATTGTTCCACCCAAAGCTCCTGTGTAGTTGTTTACGCCCCCATCGAGTGTATACCAGATCTCATCTAAATTCGCTTCAGTAATTGAAAGACTATAACTTGGAGGAGTGCTATTAAACCATGCTCCCAACGATGGTGAGTCAATACTATCTATCGAAGGATCGATCGTATCTCTGTTGATATCCACACTCATAGAGTCCCAATTACCCGCAGTATCATTTACATAGAATATTATTGTAACACTTCCTTCACCCGCATTACTCCACGCTGTAGAATCTATTGTTCCACCCAAAGCTCCTGTGTAGTTGTTTATCCCCCCATCAAGTGTATACCAGATCTCATCTAAATTCGCTTCAGTAATTGAAAGGCTATAACTTGGAGGGATACTATTAAACCATAATCCCGACGAAGGTGAATCAATACTAGTAATTATCGGGTCAATCGTATCCTTATTAATTTGTACGGTATCGAAGATTGTAATGCCAAACGTATCATTTAAATAAAATGTAATAGTAATAGGACCCTGGCCAGCGCTGCTCCATGCTGTAGAATCTATTACTCCAAACCAGCTATTTGAAAGATCAGCATTGCTGGTAATTGTGAAGTTGTTAAGACCATTATCAATTGTATACCATATAGAATCACGATCATTACCACTCACATAAACATCGTAATCAGGAATGGAGTTGAACCATTTATCAGCAGTAGGGGTATTAATAGAAATTGATAAATCTGAAGTTTTTATTATTCCCACACTATCAGAATCCCAATGACTTACGGAATCATTTATGTAGAAAGTAATCGTAACGGAGCCTAAACCAGCATTACCCCATGCTATCGAGTCGATTGTTCCACTCAATGCTCCAGTGTAATTGTTTATACCCCCATCGAGTGTGTACCAGATCTCATCCAAATTTGTTTCAGTAATGGAAAGACTATAGCTTGGTGGTGTTGAATGATTAGAATTAGGAGAAGGTGAATCAATACTAGTAATTATAGGATCAATCGTATCTCTGTTGATATCCACACTCATAGAGTTCCAGTTCCCGGCAGTATCGTTTACATAGAATGTAATCGTAACACTTCCTTGACCCGCATTACTCCAAGCTGTAGAATCTATTGTTCCACTTAATGCACCTGTATAGTTGTTGACACCTCCATCGAGCGTGTACCAAATCTCATCCAAATTCGCTTCAGTAATGGAAAGGCTGTAACCCGGAGGGACGCTGTTAAACCACGCCCCAGATGAAGGTGAATTAATACTAGTAATTATAGGATCAATCGTGTCTCTGTTAATATCTATGCTCAAAGAGTCCCAGTTATCAGCAGTATCGTTTACATAAAATGTTATCGTAACACTTCCTTGACCCGCATTGCTCCAAGCTGTAGAATCTATTGTTCCACTTAATGCACCCGTATGGTTATTTATACCTCCATCGAGCGTGTACCAGATCTCATCTAAATTCGCTTCAGTAATGGAAAGACTATAACTTGGAGGGACACTATTAAACCATGTTCCTACTGATGGTGAATCGATACTGTCTATTGAAGGATTTACAATATCTTTTCTAACTACTACTTCCGTATAATTCAGATTTCCGAAAGTATCATTTGCGTAGAATCGAATTGTAACTGTTCCATTTGGTCGTCCACTCCACATTGCTTGGTTAATTATTCCTGTCTCACTAACAGGGGTGGAATTGGCTCCACCATCTAATGAATACCAAATAGAATCTAGGTTTAGGTCTGTAACTGTAAGATTATAAGAAGGAGCATTACTCCCAAAAAATTCGTTCGGATTAGGAGAGTTGATAGTAATATCAGGAGCTTCCGTATCGTTTCCTACGGTATAAAAACTGCTAGGATCATATTGGTTGTTATACTCAGTAGCAATCCAGTCTTCCGTACGAGCAATATTAGATAAACGAGCTTCATCCATTACCCCATCTAAATTATCAGGACTTCTAGCTATAGTTAATGCATCTGTTATTATTTCGATCGCTTCTGAAAACGTAGCTGTAGTTGGATCTTGAGTTCCATTAATAAAAATTCTCATTGTATTACCAATTCGAGTACAGGTTATACTAACCCATTTATCAAGAGAAATTAGGGTTTGACTTTGTAGGTTTGTTGAAGTAAGCCCATTTAGTCTAAAATAAATAGTACGATCATTATTAATAAAAGAAGAATATGCATCAGTATAAACACCCTTCGTAATTGTATCAGGATCATTACTTACATCATATGCCATAACCCAATATTGGATTGTTAAGTCCCCCGTTATATCCAGAGATAAATTATTCCCACAATCTATATAATCATCTATACCATCAAATTCTAAACTTCCGTCAACCTTTCCAGAAACCTGATCTCCGGTATTCATCGTACCATAAGATGTCCCATCATTGTCATTTTCTGTTGAATCGTATATTTGGTCAGTAGGGTCTTCAGATAAATGCCAAACCCCAACATAATTAGCATCCCACACTCCCGTGGGATTTTCTTGTGGGCCCATTGTAGAATTTCCATAATACAT
>JAEOTL010000399.1 GCA_016839845.1 Promethearchaeota archaeon | reverse complement strand
TCATATTTTTTCTTAAATTCAGCATCGACATTACGGATTGAATCTAAATTTGCTAAATCTCCAACCATAATTTCGATATCAGTATTACCTGTATCTTCTATTATGTCTTCCATAGCTTTTTGGGCACGCTCTTCGTTACGACACATCATTATAACCTTAGCACCCATACGGTTCAATTCTCGTGCAGTCTTCTTACCCATACCAGAATTTGCTCCAGTAATCATTACAATTTTATCTTTAATCCAACTACCATTATCCATTTTTTTCACTTCTTACAGTTGTTTCTATTAATATAAGATTAATGAATCGTTTTCATTTTAATAATATTATTCAAACATTTAAAATATTTAAAAATACAATATAGAATTAAATAATTTTTATTGGAATGAGAATACGTAAACGCAAGAATCTCACGAGAAAGAATGGAGCTATCACCTTACTATTTCTTTTTCCATTACTTGGCACTCTCACTTTTGCAGGCTTTGTGTTCTATATATTATACGACCTTAATTCCTTTACTTATAGGCTCGACCCTCCTAACACTGATTATTTTTACGATATGGATGAAATAAACATGAGTCGGTTGGAAGAAATGGCTCGCATTTTTGATTATCGATTACGTAAATTCAATAGTCCGATAGGTATTTCTGTTGGAGTAACTTTTAAGGATCAATCCTATACTTATGATAATATTGATTACTGGCGTGGAACCGATAATGGTGCCGAAGCTGTCGCTTATTCTCTTTGTGCTGCATGCTATAGATACAAAGTAGCACTTGATAATGATGATGCTGAAGCCGTAGATAATGCTACAAGTGACGTAAAGTTTTACACAAAAGCTTTAAGCAACATGATTGCTGCTCCAAATGGAGGGCTTGGAATTAATCCAGATACCGGAGAGTGGTATCCGGGAATACTATCTCGATTTGCTTGCTCATATGGTGATGCATCGAAATATCATTCCTTTATGCTTGAAGAACATCCTAAACATCATAATGGAACTGGAAAATATAAAAATTGGAGGGTTAGGTTAACAACTAGTAGAGATGAAGTATCAGCATATTATATGGCCTGGGCTAATGTACTAAAATACATTGATCCTGATGCGAATAAGGGTTCAGAATGGTGCGTTGATCAAGTGAAATTAATGGTCAACCAGGTATTCAATCATTGGAAGTTAGAATCAAACTGGTTGGTTTTAAACCACGATGGAACCCCAACAGGGTCAGATGTTAATCCCGCTGACTGGCTTTTAGTTGCTCTAAGAATAGGTGCAACAGCAAATCCAGAGAAATATGAATCCCTTTATAATTATGTTGCCGCCAAAATGTTATTTATGATGGATGCTGATATGGGAGATTGGATGAATGCCGGCTTCGAATACTACGGTTTGGGGCTTGGAGCGCAGAATATGCATACGCTCATCCTTTTGGAAGATAATCCCGATCTGAGATATCATTATATTAAAAATTATGAAAGGGGTTTTTACCAAATCGTGAAATATCATCGTCAGTTATATTTTAACATGCTCCACCTTGTTTTTATGAAAATGTTAAATAAAGACCAAAGAGCTCGATTTGAAAATTCTGACTACGATGATGATACAATAAGATGGGATGTACTAGATCAACTCTGGAGATTTCATACTTCTAACTGGTGTCCAATGAGAGATTATAATCTTACTCAGAGACCTCATTCCACACGTTCAACGAGCCTCAATCCAGAAATAAGAAAAAAAGAATTAGATCCTACAAGAGAAAAATGGATTAATTTCTTTTATAACCATCCTTTTGGGGGGTTATTTGCTTGGATGGATGAGGCATTTGGTATTGATAAAAAAATATACCTTAAAGCACGCACAATTTCAGAATATTGGGCGGGTCCAATGATATGGCAAAATAGTCCCTTCGAAAATGAGGGAGGAAATCCTAATAGTGATGGATTGACAGAAGAACCAGGAAATTCTTATACGCTAGTTTATTGGTTAGGCAGAATTTATGATATTATTTAAAGCAGGTAATTAACATATGTCCTTTACTATCCTATTGCTTTAAAAAAACATACCAACCCTCCAAATTGCTCTACGATAGCACCCGCTTCGGATTCTTGACTGACGATTTTAGTTTTAATCTCAAGATTTTTTGCGATTTGTAAAATTCTATGTGATTTATTTCTATTTTTTAGGTTGTTTAGATATTCTTCAGTTAGAATAATATAATTTGGCTTAGGTAAATTAGGATTTAGTTTTATAAGTCTTAATTCATAATCGATTTCTCTCCAAGTATAAAGAATTTTTGAGAACTTTTCATTTTTGTTAATTATTTCTGTCAGTTCTTCTAAGATCAACAACCCCTCTTGATTTGAGGTTTCATTAACGATATCTTTAAAATACTCTTGTGTTTTTAGGTAATACACATCCTTTTGAGTCTTTGCCTGATTACCTATGATCTTAGAAAAAACAACCTGTTTATTCCCTATTTTCAATAGCCATGAATGATGTTTATTAACGTGATTAAGAAACTCATCTGAATATTCTTCTTTCGGTGGGGAGAGCAGTATTACACTTCTAATGCCTTCTTTAACTATAGGTCTTAATACGTTAATGATTTCCTCATGAAAATGATACAATTGTTTTTTATCTTGATTTCTTCTCTTCCTTCCACGTTTTATCTTAAAGTGTAGCCTAATACTCTCACTAAATATTCTCCAAAATACAGCATCATTATCATGTAGACCAATGAGAATTGCTATTGGATGACCACGTTTTGTACGTTTTTTTCTTTTATTAGTCATTGTAAAAAAAGGTTAAAATGAATTAATTTCAATAATATTTAATAATAGAGATCTTTTAATCTCTTTTCTCTATTGCTTTTAACCAAAATTGTATTTTACAATATTAACTAATGGTTTTAATTGTATTAAAAAAAGTTTATTTTATTTTAAAAATTTTTCAATGAAATCATCAAGCACTTCTTCTATAGTTGGACTTTTTATAGCTTCGATATCGTAGCTGACTCTTACAATTGGTTTATTACTCTTTATTAATTTTTCAAGATCTATTGGACTGCCATCAATGATAACTTCTGCTTCCGCTTTATTTAACGTGTCTTCCATATCCTTTATTTGTTCATCATTATAACCCATCGCTGGAACGATTTCAGTAATTTGAGGAAATTCTTCAAATAAATTTTTCATCGTCCCTGTAAGATAAGGTCTGGGATCAACAATAATAGCTCCATTATTAATAGCAGCAACGTATCCTGCTCCATAAGACATATTTCCATGGGTTAAGGTTGGACCATCTTCTACTACTATTACTTTTTTGCCGTTGATTTTATGAGTATTATCAACAGTAACAACCGAGTTAGTATAGATTTTTATTGCATTTGGATTGAGCTTGTTTAAATTATCCTCAACTGTCTTAATATCTTCAGGTTTCGCGCTATTCATTTTATTGATAACAAACGCATCAGCATACTTAGCATTTACTTCTCCTGGATGATATTTAACTTCATGACCAGGTCTTAATGGATCGACTACAATAAAGAGTAAATCAGTGATATAGAATGAAATTTCATTATTTCCACCATCGAAAATAATAACATCAGCTTCTTTTTCCGCTTCTCTAATGATTTTTTCATAGTCAACTCCAGAATAAATAACTAGTCCTTGTTCGATATAAGGCTCATACTCTTCACGTTCTTCAATAGTACAATCATATTTATCTAAATCTTCATATTTCTCAAATCTCATGACATTTTGTTGCACCAGATCTCCATAAGGCATTGGTTCACGAATTGCCACAACTTTGTATCCCTTACTCATTAAATATCGATATGTAGCTCGAGAAACTTGACTTTTTCCACATCCCGTTCTTACGGCACATATAGCAACCACAGGTTTATTAGCTTTGAGTTGGGTGAATCTTCCAGAAATTAATCGGTAATTAGCACCCGCAGCAAGAGCTCTTGAGGCTTTATGCATTACATGTTCATGAGATACGTCAGAATAGGCAAATACTACTTCATCTACTTGATACTTTCTTACATAATCTTCAAGTAAATCTTCTGAGACCATCGGAATTCCATTGGGATATAATTTACCGGCTAAAGTAGCAGGAAATTTCCTTTCAGCCTCATCAGTAGTACCTACATTTTGCTCTCCAGCAATAGTAAATGCTATAACATCATATTCTTCATTGTCTCTAAAGACTGTGTTAAAGACGTGAAAGTCCATCCCTAGAGCGCCAATGATAATAACTTTTTTTCTCATACAAAGAAACCTTAAAATGATAATCTTTAGTTGTTCATCATAAGTAATTTGGTACTAATTATTAAGATTATCAATTCTATGAAGGGAACGATAACCCACTATTAATTTAAGTTTAATTTTGATATCACGTCTCAAAATTTATAAGTATGTAATACATACTTACATATATGAGAACTAATATTGTAATTGATGATGAGTTAAAGGAGAAGTGGTGGGAAATTAAAAGGGAAGCAGATCACCTCAGTATGAAAATTGGAGATTATATTATTTTCTGTCATGATCTTAGAAAAAAAATGGATAACAAGGATAAGATTCTGGAAATATTAGAAAATCCATTGTCGGAAGGAATAAAAGACATTGATGCAATAAAGGCAAGTAAGAGTATGTGGAAATCATGAGAGGCATTGATTCAAATATTCTCGTGTATGCATTGAATAAAGATCTACCAGAACACGTAATTTGTAAAGAGTTATTAATAAAGATAGTTAATGGAAAGGAACTTGTGAGCATTCCTTCAATTGTATTCATGGAATGTTTTCATGCTTTAGTAAAGGCTTATAAATATAAAGAGAATGAGGTTAAAAGGCGATTAGTTGCAATTATTGACTCTAAAAATATTAATGTATTAGATATTTCTACCTCTTCGATTTTACTTGCATTTGAGATTGCTGAAACATATAAGACAGGTGGAAGGGACTCTTTGATTGCTGCAAGTTTACTGGAAAATAAAATTCAAGAGATTTATTCACACGACATAGATTTTGATAAGATTTTGCTAATAAAACGGATAGATCCAATATAAATATCATATAACTGTCTTTCTGAATATCGCACCGAGGTAGCCCGGTTCCTTCCAAAAATCTTCAAAGTACGTGGGATCCCATTTAATCATTGGGTCAAGGAGCATAGTTAAGACTCCTGTGTAGCCGAACGCTATTCTCCTGTAATTGAACCAAGCACGTGACGGAAATCCCATCTTAGTCACTTCGGTAAGCGCCTCTCGTTCCTCTTCATTTAGATCAGCATACATATCTCCACTACCACCAGGTTCTACCGCATCGATGATGGCGGGTATTTTATCTTTTAACACGCGCATTGCATGAGCCTGTACCGAGAATACATTGATCATGGCCATGGGTGTTGCGTGAATAAATGGCACCACGCTGTCCCAGACACCGACTGTGTTTTCTATACAGCTTATTGTCTTATATCCTCCACCGCTACCACCCCAAGCATATCCATAGGAGCGGTGGGGACCATACATTTCAGAGGCCAAAACGCGCGAATATTTCGCCACTGCCACACTGGTCCGATATCCGGCGATGGTGGGATCATCCCCTGGTAACATTTCCAACCTCCCTAAGTTCGATTCCAAAAGATAGCCGCCACTCTCGAAGGCAAAGCCTAATGAGTAGGGAGGATCAGGGTAACTTGGATTCTGTACTTGATTTTCATTCCCAGACATCGGCATAATATACTGGAAGAACCCTCCTTCATATTGCTCCTTCGGTGGGAAATAAAACGAAAATCTGGCATCGGTACCTTTAAAACCACCATGAACATATCGATGACGTTCAGGATCGTCCCGCCACTCATCAATATCTATATATGGCTCGGTGAAAAGAGGATCACTTAATTCAAAAGATTCTTTTGCGTTTATAATAATACACCTATTTTTTTTTAATTATGAAAAGTGTTTTATATTAATTTTTAAATCCATTTTAATCGAACTTACGGTAATTTCAATTATCACAAATTTTTATATCTGAGATCTGTTTATATATCTTCTTTATTATTTCATGCAATAACAAGAGAATAATTCTTATTATCCTATTATTTAAAAGAAAAATATAAAAGATAATTATCACTCTTGTTCTTTATAACACTCAATAGCAACTACAATAACTAAGCCTTTTGAGGGAGGAATGAAACATGGCATTTCATGAAGCTATGAATGAATATAAAAAACAGCTAAAGAAGGGTGACATTAAAAAGGCGTATAATGGACTGATACAATATTTTAAAGACTTGAGATTGCATTTTAACAACAAATATCCTGATTTTCTCGTATCAAGCAGTATCTATCCAGGATACATGGATTTAACATATTTTCACTTCTTCCCAAAATCATTAAAACCTCGAAAATTGAAAATTGTGATCCTTTTTATTCATGACACATTTCGATTTGAAGTTTGGCTAGCAGGAAATAATAAAAAAGTCCAAACGAAATACTTGACCTTGTTTACCGAAAACAATTGGAATAAATACCACCTTGCATCAATGACCAAAGGCGTTGATTCGATTTTAGATCACATTTTAATTGGCAATCCCGATTTTCGTGATTTAGACATGTTAACAAAACAAATCGAGCAGGGGACCTTGGAATTTATAAAGGATGTCGAGACCTTC
>JAEOTL010000398.1 GCA_016839845.1 Promethearchaeota archaeon | reverse complement strand
TGTTTGTTACTAACACCCTCCCTAACATCCTAGGACTGATTCAAAGGCTTGATTTCCTGTTTGTATTGATTTGGATTGGCGTGAGTTCAATGGTACTTCTTCTTGCTTTGAATAGAAATTCAATTAGCCTAAATTAACCTCGTTTTAAAATTAACTGATAAGGTATAAGGTTATTTTCAAAAATATAAATAAAAAAAATTAATTCACTTATTAACCTTGATTAGATTCAAGCCACCATTCACCGGTTAACCTACCCTTATATCCTCCTTTATATTGAGGATTTTTGCTTAATGAAAATTTCTCAAAAGTGCCTAAATGGTCTTTAATCTGAGTTAATATTTCTTCCTTTGTTAAAGCTACATTGAATTCCTTTACCGCTATTTCAGCCCAAGCGTCTTCTCGATACCTTCCATGTTTAAATCCATAATCTATTGGAGCGTAGCATCCCGTACATGGAGAGTTTACTTTCATACATTGTCCACCACATCCCGCATTCGTTCTAGGGCCTAAACATACATACCCTTGTTCTATAAAACAATCCTCTTCATTAGGCAGCCCCTCGTAGTCCCTTTTAACGCGAGTCATTGTCAATCTTCCTCTTATTCTATCACAGGTATCGCAAACATTCGAGAGTGGAATATAATCTATGGAAAGTTTGAGGTTTTTAGGGAATCTTTTATGCCGTAAGAAATTATAGATGTTTGTCGCAACAATCTCGGTTTCAGAAGGCATATCTGGTAATTTTGGGCCAATAACAAAAAAAGTACCTAAAATTGGCATATTAAGGAATAATTCAAGAAACTGGTACAAAGTTCTTTTATCATTTGTTGTTAAATTTTCGAGTTTTTCACTGATCTCTTTTAATTTTTCGAATCTTCTTGCTTCAACACTATTAGAAGGACCTTGGCAACCCACACAAGGGATTTCATTCCTTGTACACTTTAATTTACAACCTGAGCTAGTTATTGGACCAAAACATATGGTTCCTGCATCCAAAAGACAGTCTGACTCATTTAATACGCATTCATTACAATATGGAGTGTTTTTTCTTGGAAACGGGGTTTTGCCTAATAGATAGAGAATGTTGCTGACCATTGATTCTGGGCGAGGTGGACAACCTACAAAATAGGCATCGATCTTTACAAGATCATCAATTCCTTTAAGACTATCTCTAAAAAGTGGCACATGGTTCATAGGCAATTTAGGCTCTTCATTGGTGATTGATTCTACTTCAGTGAATTTTCTATTTGTTAAATCCTCCATGGTGTAATTATTAGCCATTCCAAAGACTCCTCCTTGGCAAGCGCAAGTTCCAAATGTTGAGATAAATTTACATTTATCACGCATTAGATTCAAAAGCTCTAAATCCATTTCTGTTCTTACCGCACCTTCTACAAATCCGATATCTATTTCACCATCTTCCCTCTTTCGTAGGGAATCTAATTTAAAGTCCACTACTGCCGGCCAATACACGATCTCCAATTCTGGTAACACAGGTAATAATCCAAGATGTGCGTTCAGAAGGCTCTGGTGACAACCCCAACAACTAGCTAATTGCATAAACGCTATTTTAACAGTCATTTTTATTCTACTTTTTTACTTTTATTTTAACTTCCGAGATCATTTGTCTGAATATATTAATCAATCGCTTTTTGATATTCTACAAAAAAAAAAATTATAAAATTTATAATTTTGATCCACAGTATGAACAAAATACTGCCGATTCTTTTACTTTAGCAGTTCCACAATTAGGACAATAAGCTACTTTTCCTACTGGAGCTTCTCCTGTAGGCTTTTTTATAACTTCTGCGTGTGTCATTTGCCCTGTAGAGGAAGAAAATTTACCTCGTAATAAACCATCAGCTTTTAAGTCTAATACAATAGCTTGTACGTCTTTTACGGTAATTCCTGTGCTCTGGCTAATTTGATCGATCGTTGCTTCTGGATGTTCTTCATACTCGTATAAAACCGCTTTTCTTAATTTACTTCTATTAGCCCACGCTGCTAGCTGTCCTATTATAATTGCTGCCGCTATTGCATACCAGAAGAGCCCCCACCAATTAATCTGCAAACCGGTAAAATAACGCACAAATATATCGTTTGTTCCCCAATAAATCAAAATTCCCGCGATTATGAAAGAGCAAACGCTTATTCCTTCAGTGTATTGATTTCTTTTATATTGCATAATTATTCACATCTAACGTTTTACTAATTATTAGTAGGTTAAAATACGTTCACACTTAATATAAATTTTTATGTAGTTCTTACATCAATGTAATAAACCTACAACTTTCAAATCAGAACTAAAATCTTAAAAAAAAAGTAAAAATAATTTATAGTCTAGTCACGTTCTAAAAAGGCGCTAATGAATCCCAGAACCCCACCACCCAGCAACACATATGTCCCAAGAGCAACAGTAGCCATACTGACAGCTCCCGATGGTGCTAGTTCTAAAGTGTAGGGTATTATGCCTGGAATAATTCCTTCTGTATCTAAAAATACCCCGACATAATTTATTATATCAGCCGGCATATCCAAACTCCCAAAAAGAATAGCAACTGCCATACCAATTGGCATTAACGATCCTATAATCGCTAAAACTCGACTCTTCATTCCTATAAGCATTAATACCCCTGAAGCTAAAAATAAAATGTAAACTCCTCCAACAATATTAAGCACAAATGATGGAACTCCCCATAATCCTGCTATAGTTTCTGCATTGATAAAATAGTCGGAGATGTTTTTAATTAAACCAATTCCCGACGCATCAGCAGCACCAACTGTAAACCAAGTTAATAAGAATGTAGCAGCGATGACAATTAATCCAGATATTAAACTTAAAATTGATCCTTTTTCCATTTTTCATACCTTCAATTTATATATTTTCTCGTTTAACTGAGTTTAAAAATATATATTTAGTTAATATGTAAGTATAGTTAATATAGCTTTCGAGTAAATTTGTATAAATATGTAAATTACACAATATTTAATCTAATATTCTACCCAAATAGGTCCTACCCATGTCATCCTCCCATTATCTCCAACAACTCTAATCACATAAAAATCGAATCCACCCGTATTTAGCGTACTAGGATCAATGGGGTTATCGCTATAACTATTAATATAGAACTTTCCATCTATCTCGATGCAATTAGGCTCAAAAGTTGTCCCTATTATTGGATCAGTGTCAACAACAGAAATATTTACAATCGGAGTTGTTATATCAATAGATTGCCATAGGAGTCCATTCTTCATAATTTCAACTACTCCATTCCAATTAGGCATCCAATTATCAGAGACGGAAGCTGCTTTTGACATCTGAGCCACTGGCGCTCCATCTTGAGCGAGGAAAATATTTATCTCTCTGTGGGATGTCTGATTATTTGCAATTAACGTTGAACCTTCTCCAACTTTGGTCCCGTTTATATTAAAAAGAATAATTGGCCTTCCGTGATCTGAATTCGCGTAAATTTCCTGATTTTCTAAACCAACAAAAACTCCTTCTCGGGTTAAGTTATCTACAAAAGCGGCTGTTAATCCTCCCGGGTAAGGATGCTCGTTTCTTGTAAGCCAAATGCTATAAGGTCTTTGATGGCCGATATACGCTCTCGTATGACTTAAACTGTGTCCGGGGTGTCCATCGTGATTGTCTCCAGAGCTATAGAGCGTCATTCTATATCCCATCTTGAAAGCATCCATGATTGAGGAACCGTGAGTGTAGGATGGAGGGGGATCGATTGCTCCTCTATAGTTTAATGGGTGTCTTTGTTCAAATAAAAAATCTCCGTGTACAGACGATACCTCAGCGATTTTAACATATTTAGGATTGATATAAGTCCAGTCTTGGATATAGGCTTTTTTGGTAGTGTGATGAGGTAAAGCTAAAGCCCTTGCTCCCGTGCGTTCGGTAAAAGCGTCTAAGGCGTCCCATAATTCTTGAGTGGTCGGAACAAGTATATATGACAATATCGGATTTTTCAACAGATCATCTCCGCTAAAAACGCACGTGTAATGCCCAGTTCTTACTTGAGTCCACTCGATTCCATGAAAGGTAACAAACTCATTGGGGGCATAAGCAAAATTGGTAGCTCTTTCAATCTGATCTAAAGTTCCTGGATTCCACATCATAATTTCTCCGTGATCCGTTAAGGCAGTGAATTCAAGACCAGCAATGTAACGGGAGTAATAAAAAGAATGTTCTGGAGTTCCAGTACCATCAGAAAGTTCCGTATGAGCGTGAAAATCTCCCCAAGCGATTAATTGTTCATTAATGCTGTAGTTTTTTACCAGTATAGGATTACTGTAATAAGTGTTCGAAGTTAAAGAGTCGTTTACTAACACATAGTGGATTCCTGTAGTGTTTATACTCATCTCAAAGTTATGTATACCGTTATCTTTACCGTCCCTTATTTCGTATGCGATATCCGAACCAAAAAACTGACCGCTGAAAGTATATGGATCGGGTAAATTTGCCACTGGATCGCTAATTTCGGAACCTGAACTGATGTTAAGAGAATAAAGAGAGAAATCAACCGTTCCTTTATAAATGGCGCTTAAGCGTTCAAATTGGTCCCACGCTTCCACCTTAAGTTCGAAAGTTTCACCTATGTTAACCTTCGATGGAGCGTGAATCCAGAGTAGGCGAGGGTTGTTATCAATCATTACCTCGAGATCGATACTAACACTGGACCACAAAATTAAAGGGGTGATGATCGTTGCTAGCTTTATAACTAACCGGACTTTATCAGGAATTCTGTAAATTCGCTCTAATAACTGAGAATTGATTTTTTTCACAAACTTCGTCTTTTTCTTTAGAATACTCACTATTAGCAACAAAACCGGAAAAGAGAGAAAAATTCCTAACCCAGAATAAATCGCTAAATTGAGCGGAGAAAAGGCTTTATAATAAAAGACTAAAAGAGTAATGAAAGTAATCGAATAGGAAAGAAGAATTCCGTTTCTTTTCCACCCAATATCCTTAAAAAAAATAAAATAGAAAATTCCAATTAACAACCCTATAAAGGACCAAAAGTAAAAGAAAAAAGTTATAATCCCAAAGATGTATAATAGCATCCTAGGGACACGCCACCAGGGAGACCACTCTTTTTCCCGTAAATTTTTAAATATTCGATTATCAAATAACTTCTTCATTTTTAATAAGGATAATTATTTGGTTTTCATTAAATCCATTGCTAGATAAAAAATTTTAGCGTATACTTTTCTTACAAGAGAAATATTAAAAAGCATTCGTATCAATCTTAGAATTCGATATTTTTTTGGCCAGAAAGTATTCAAATTCTTATCATAGGTTATTTTTTTAATGAAAAAATTGCTTTGAAAAATTGAAATCAATAATTGATAAGTAATTATCGTAATGATATCCCAAGCTCGCTTTTTATGATACTTGGGGTAGTCCAATTGTTCTCCATTCGCCATTCTAACGATTTCGAT
>JAEOTL010000397.1 GCA_016839845.1 Promethearchaeota archaeon | reverse complement strand
CTTAATAAACTTAGAAACTTAGAATTTTTGGATTTAAGTCATAATCAAATCTCTCAAATTAAAGGACTAGATCATCTAAAAAATCTAAAATTTTTGGATCTTAGAAATAATAAAATAACAGAAATTAAACAATTTAAAGTTCTAAAACAATTACAACATTTATATTTAGGTTTTAACATGCTTTCAAAAGGGAAAAATGGTTGGAATCTAACCCAAGAAAACATATTTGATCCAACAAAGATTGAGGACAATGACAATATAGATTCGATGTTTAACTTCTTCTTTGATAATAAACCATCTAAAGCTTCAATTAATAAAAAACTCTTCGAAATAAGAGATATTAAATATGTACCTCCTAAATATAATTTTCAGTTTCTTTCTAAAGAATTAAGAACAAGTACTAATCCAATAGACCATTTTGCAGAGTCCACTTGGATGTTGATTAGTAATAATAAAGAATTTGAAATCTTCCAGCTAAGCAAATCTGGAAAAATAGATTGGATTCAAAAAAGACGAAACCGTATCTTCCCCTATCAATTTTAGGTAAAATTTAATTATTCAACTCTATCGGTAACTTTTATTTAGTAATTTAGAATTCTAAAATAATATGCGATTACCTTTAGAAGGAAAAGTTATATTAGATCTTTCGAGAATGTTACCAGGACCCTACTGTTCCATGATTCTCAGTGATCTTGGTGCTAAAGTCATTCGGGTAGAAGATCCAAATTACCCATATGGCAACCCACCACCATTTTTTGTGAAAGGATCCTTTCGAGAAAGTGCGTTTCAATCAATATTGATGAGGAATAAGAAATCAATAACTCTTAATCTTAAAAATGATGAGGCTAGAGAGATTTTTTATAAATTAGTAAGGCAGGCTGATGTAGTTTTAGATACCTTTAGACCAAAAGTTATGCATAAATTAAAAATTGATTATGATACTTTAACTTCCGTAAATCCATCAATAATTTGTTGCTCTTTAACGGGTTATGGTCAGTATGGCCCTTACGAGCAAGTAGCAGGTCATGATTTAAACTATATTGGCATTTGTGGGATATTAGATTTAACCAAGGAAAGACAAATCCATGAGAAAGAAGATATAAAAAATCAACCCATTAATCCTGGTGTTCAAGTAGCGGATATAGGTGGTGGCTTGGTCGCTGCAATAGGAATTTTGGGAGCAATTATTGAGAGAGAAAATAATCCGGATAATAAAGGTCAATTCATTGATATTTCTATGACTGATTCAGTATTTTCCTTTATACCAATGATAGCTGCTTACCATTTCGCTGAAGATACAAGTGAAGGTGTCAATGTTTTGCATGGTGATTTCCCTTTCTATTCAGTTTATGAAACAAAAGATGGTAAATTTCTTTCTCTCGGCATTATCGAAGTTAAATTTTGGCAAGAATTCTGTCGAGGTATTAATAGGGAGGATCTAATACCCAATCAATTTGTTTTCGGTGCAGAAAGAGAGAAGTT
Source organism: Promethearchaeota archaeon (assembly GCA_016839845.1). Next base: position 17,543 of record JAEOTL010000397.1, on the reverse strand, counting down.
ATTTAGTGAAATTCAATCCGAATTAATTAAGAAAACACAGAAAGAATGGATGGAAATTTTTATAGGATTAGATGCATGTGTTATGCCTGTTAAATCCTTTAGTGAAGCTTGTCAAGATCCTCAAATATTAACTCGAAATATGGTCGTAGAAGTTGATCATCCGGAATTTGGTAAAATTAAGAATGTGGCATCCCCAATTAAATATTCTAGGACACCGTTAACAATAAGAGGTTTGGCTCCGAAAATGGGACAAGACACAGATCAAATTCTGAGTAATCTAGGTTATACAGATGAGGAAATTAAGAGTTTTAAAAAAAAAGGGATGTTATAATATATCCTATAAAATTTGAAATTCTACAAGTAGTATTAATGTAGTTATTAATAATGAAACGAGTGTAAATACTAATAAGATTATAAACATCGGCCAATCTTTTAATTGCCCGTAAAAACCTGCTGCATTTATAGTAGAATATATCGCCATCCCAATTGAAATAAAGAATAATGCAACACCCCAGGATTGATCCATTATCAATCCAATCCCTCCAATTATAAGAATAATTGAGGTTAATAACTCAGCTACTAAGTGAAAAAAGATTTGTGTAGGTTTTGTGGTTAATTCTGGTACTTCTTTCTTTCCTAACAAAAAAATCCACATGCAAAACATGGTAATTCCAATTATTATTGCGTATATTGAAGCAATCAGTTCAATAACCATTATTACTCACCTTTGGTGATCTACTTAACTAATGATAAAAATTAGCTGATGAATTATTTATAAATTACTAAAATCAAATGTTAAATGTATCATGTCTATCTTAAATCATAAATAAAATGTAGCCTTAATCACTTAAAATTAAAAAGAATTCTCAATATTGTTATGAGTGTTGACTTGAAACTTTACGAGGAAATGAAAAGATCAGATATAGATTTAATCTTATCATTACCCTGTGTTATGCTTAAAGATTTATTATACATAATCGAAGAGAAAAAAGAAATTCAGCATATTAGAATTACACGAGAAGAGGAAGGGGTAGGTATAGCAGCTGGAGCATATTTAGGTGGAAAGGTTCCCGCAATCCTCATACAAAATTCAGGGTTGGGAAATTCAGTCAATGCAATAAAATCTCTTCTATTTTTATTTAAAATTCCCGTTATTTTTATTATGAGTCACAGAGGTGCTGAAGGAGAAAAAATTGCTGCTCAAATTCCAATGGGAGAACTCACACCTGATTTATTAGATTTATTAAATATGCAAAAATTTATTATTAACTCAATAGAATCCATTTCTAATATACAAAAAGCAGTAGAAGTTAGTAAATCATCGGGACTCCCCGTCGGAATTCTATTAAAAAAGACATTATGGGGGATAAAATGAAGAGATATGATGCATTAAAGAAGATAGTTAGTTCAATTGGAAATGAATATATCGTGTCGAATCTTGGTGCTCCTTCAAGGGAATTATTTAGCTTGAGAGATAGGAACGAGAATTTTTATATGTTAGGATCAATGGGACTCGCCTCATCTATAGCTTTCGGATTAGCCATCTCACAACCATCAAAGAAGATATGGTGTATTGATGGAGATGGTTCCATGCTAATGAACTTGGGGAGTTTAAGTACTATTGCCAATAATCACCCAAATAACTTAACTCTTATAGTGATTGATAATGGGGCTTATGGTTCGGCAGGAGATCAAAGAACCTATACAAGTTATAAAACTAAGCTAGAAATTATAGCAAAAGGAGCAGGGTTTGAGTCAATTAAAATTATTGATAACGAAGATGATATAATTCCATCATTAAAAAGCCTAGGTAATGGATGTCATTTTGTTAAAATCAAAGTGTCGCCAGGTAATGCTCTCGTAGAAAACATTTCATTGGATCCTGAGGATATAAAGAAGAGGTTTATGAGATCTATTTTAAGGTAATTATGGATTCCATTATTTCTCATGGATTTCTCTAATTTTTCTCAATTATACATAATTTTAATTAAGTTGAGATTTATTATTTTTTTAGGGCATTATTATAAAAAACAAAATAGCAGTTGAGTCAAGATGTCTGAGGAAATTAATAATCCAGAAGATTCCGGAGAAACAAAGCAAGGTAATTCAGAAAAAGAAAATGAGGAAAAAAAATCGTCTGATGAACTTAAAGAAATCAAAGCGGGAAAACCAGTAGTAATACGAGCAGAAGCTTATAAGACAATCATACTGTATGCAAGTAGGTATGCTAACAGATCAATTCAACCTGAAAATTGGAAAGAGATTTACGGGATTCTAATTGGTCACTCTGATGAGGAAGTAGTCTATATTGAACGTGCGGAAGCCTTAACCTTCGGTCATGCTACTGATGTTCAATTAGATCAAAAACACTATATTTTTATTGATGAGATTCAACAAAAATTGGATACTGAGGGAAAGGATTATTACATAGTCGGGTGGTTCCATACTCATCCAGGATTGAACTTATTCTTCTCCTATATTGATCTTGTTAATCAACTGGGATTCCAGCAGAACAATCCTGATTTTTGTGGTCTAGTTTTTGACCATACACTTCTCGGAAAAAAGAAGTTAGAAAAAGTTGAAGGAACTGAACATTCAATAACGAAATACGAAACGGGATTTGAGATTTACCGGATAACGGATGTAAATTTAGATATTAATGATCCTAAATACGACAACAATTACCATAAAGTTGATTATATTATTGATGGATTAAACAAATATTTTTTTGCAAATGTTCTTTCAGAGTTATCAGCTTTGGTAACTGAAGGAAAACCTTTGCAAACAGCTTATGGGGAAGAATTAAAAAAAGATAAGGAATTAGATGGCGCCCAATCATCTAAGAATAATTTAACTAATCCTTCAGGCATAAATGCTTTATCAGAGATTCCTATGGATGAAGATATTACTTTCAATGTAGATTATTTTCGACAAGAAGAATTTGAGAAAGAAAAAATTAAAAAAGAATTTCAATTAAAGGAAGATGCCGAATTCCTAATTTATGAGGGAAACCTTGCGTTTACCAATAAAGATGCGTTTACTGGTATAGAAAAATACAGAAAAGGTATCAGCAACTATAAAAAATTAAAGGACTTTGATAGGGTAATGGATTTGTTAAGAACAGTTGCCCAGAAATGTATTTCTAATGACCATCTAGTTTTTGCTCAAGAATTTGCTGAAGAATTGCATAATTTGTCTAAGAAACAAAAGAATTTGTTTTATTTGGGTGTTGCTAATTATATTTTTGGGTACCTTCTCCTAAAAAGTAGTGAAAAAGATGCTTTAGAAAAAGGTTTAAACAGTATTCAAGAAGCTGCAGTTAACTTTGAAAATGTTGAAGATTTTGCGGGAGCTGGAATGTGTTTCAACAAAATCGGTACAATTTATCAATCCAGACTTAATAAAATTGAAAATGCTAGTCTTTTTTATAGAGCAGCAATCGAAAATTACAATAAAGCAATAATAAAAATGCACCCTTTAAGAACATCATTTTGGAATAGACCAGAATTGCTTGTTCAAAAAATTATTGAATTAAGGGATATTCTTGATGAATTATTACCAAAAGTCAATGATTTTGATTTAAAAAAGAAAATTACAGAGGATCTTAGAAAATTGAATTATAATTTTTAAAATCCCTACTTCTCGACTTGAATAAAATCCATAAAAATTAAATCATATTGAATATTAGATTAATTACTTCTTTTGGTGATTAAAAATACCACGACGTAAACAAAAAATCAAATATTCTAGAAAGATTGTTTGTAAACATCTTGAACCTAAAGGCGACATAGGGAACAGTTTACAATCTCTATCTAAATGTGATACAAGAAACCTAATCTTAGGAACTCGAGCGTATGTTTGTCAAGTTTGTAATTTGTATGATCCTGTTAAAAGTAATCGTAGGTTTTCAGATGTTTATGAAGAAAGTAAAAAACGAGCAGAAGAAAAAATTAGAGAAAAAGAAATTGAATTGAAAGAATTTGAGTTGGCCTCATTAAAATCTGAGGATGATATTGATTTATCGATTGATGAATTTGAAGAAATAGATGAGGAACAACCCTTAAAGTTTGAAAAACGTAAAGCAGGAAAAGCAGATTTGGAGGATTCCGAAGAATTTGCAGTAGTAGAGTGTCCCTTTTGCGGTGAACTTTTTGATGACCTCCCAACTCATATTCAAACCTGCGAATTCGCTCCTGATGATGCAAGTATAGAAGATATTTTACCTACCAAGAAAAAGAGAAAGAAAAAAGCAAGTGATAAGACTTCTGAAAAAAGAAGTGGAGAGAAGCAAGAATGTCCGTACTGCGGAAAGCAATTCGTGAGACTTGGGAAGCATCTAAATTCTTGTCCAAAAAGACCTGTTGACACGGAAAAATAACACTGATGTGGATAAATAAGTTGACCTATTAAAGCTTGAGAATCGCTAGGTTTGATTTTCACAAAAATTTTATGTCGGTGGACGTTTAAAATAAATTTCTTGAGTATGTAATGTGTACCCCTTTATTGGGCTTTTGGGTTTCTTCTGAATTAGATTAACAAATTCGATTAATCTATCTTTATCAATGGCCAGTTTTTTCGAAAGAGTTGGAATTGAAATCTTATCAAATTCTTTGGATAATTCTGATATTCGATAACTTAGTAAATCTTGGTATACGGACGATATTAATAGCTTTAGGTTGGGGAAATTTTCCTGCTTTACATCTTTTACAAATTCAAAAATTTTATTTGAGGCATAGTGGTAATCCAATACCCTATAACAACTCAGAATCTCATATAATTTTTTAATGAACTTGAAATATTTTGTAATATCTGTACTGATATTTTCAAGATTTAACTTTTTTAGATTACAATCAACTTCGTGTTTTAACATGGCTAGTATTTTTGAGAAATTCTCGAGGTTTGATTCTGTTAGCTTCTCCCTCAACAAGTTATTAAAACGACGCTGGTAGATCCTTCTTTGATTTAAAAATTCATTGCGAACTGTTTGATTTAATTCATAAAAATTGTGGAGTTCTTTCTCGATGTTAAAATATTCTTGATGTTCTTCAAGTAAAGTTACCGTGGATCGTACCTTTTCTAATGCTGAGCTATAATCTCCGTTTTCTACTTTTTTAAGGATAATAGATTTATAATAATCTATTTCACTTATCAAATCTTTTTTCTTCTTAAAACTGATTAGATGATAATTAGGTTTCATGTTTTCCTAAGTTTGAAAGAGTGAGAAATCTTCTTATTACAATTTATTAGATCAAATACTAATTTAAACTTGCTATTATTTTCTTGATTAATTATGAGGAATATAATTATTCTCAAACGATTTACATATCAAAATGAGTATTATAAGAAAAAAATAAAAATTTGAAAAAAATATTCTGATAAACGATATGGTTGTGGTATACCAACTAGTTAAACTCCTTTTCGTAACAAATGATTAGCGATAACCATTCTTTGAATTTCACTAGTACCCTCGTAGATTTCACCCATCTTAGCATCTCTGAAATATCTCTCAACTTGATATTCCTTCATTAAACCGTATCCCCCATGGATCTGAACCGCACTATGGGTTGCTTTCATTGCAGCCTCAGAGGCTACTAATTTTGCCATAGAGCTAACGACGCCAAAATCCATATTATTGTCATGCATAAATGCGGCTTTATACGTAAAAAATCGTCCTGATTCCACAGCACAATACATATCTGCCAATTTCCATTGTATCCCTTCAAATCTACCAATAGGTTTACCAAACTGGACTCGTTCATTTGCATATTTTACAGACGCTTCTAAGGCTGCTTGTCCCAGACCCACAGATTGAGCAGCTATGGTAATTCTCCCATAACCTAAGATTTTCATGACATACTTAAATCCCTCTCCCACTCCTCCTAAAATATTCTCTTGTGGTACTCGAACATCTTGGAATACAAGCTCTGAAGTTTTTGAAGCACGAACACCTAATTTGTCTTCTTTAGCTCCGACAGTATAACCTGGCGAATTACCATCAACGATAAATACCGTAAGTTGAGGTCTTTTATCGCTTTCACCGGTTTTGGCTACTACTAGTAATGTTTTAGCTATTCCCCCATTAGTAGCGAAAATTTTATTTCCATTGAGAATATATTCATCACCATCTTTTTCGGCTGTTAATTGTACTCCTGCAGCATCTGAGCCAGCATTTGGTTCCGTTAAACAAAATGCTCCGATGTTTTCACCTTTTGCAAGATCCGTAAGAAATTTCTGTTTTTGTTCATCAGTTCCAAATTTGTAAATAGGATAGGTCGCAAGACCATTGTGAACTGCCATTGTAAGCCCCCAGCCCGCATCAGCTCTACCTATTTCCTCTATAATAATACAATGGGCTATTGTATCATTATGAAGACCGGCACCTCCAAATTCTTCAGGAACGCAAACTCCAAAATAATTCATCTCTTTCATTTTTTGAAAAGCAGTATCATCCAACTCCTGTTTTTCATCACTTTCTTGAGCAACTGGAACAAGATATTCCTCAGCAAATTCTCTAGTAATTTTTCTTAACATATTTTGGTTTTCAGTTAAAGTAAAATCCATTTTCAAATCAACACCATTGTTCTTCTAAATTTTTAAAATTTTTTTTTTTAATTAGCTATTTTAAGAAGTTAGTTGTTAATATTAATTATATTTTATTAAACCAGCTCAAATGGCTATCAGCGTAATTTTGCGTTAGCTAACTTATCATTCGAGGATTAATCTTTAATTCTAATTTTAAAAGAAAGTAAAAAGAGAAATAATTCAATTTATATTTGCCGAGCTCCACAGAGAGGACAAACTTCTTGATCTCCTAAGGGATTACCACAATCTTTACAGCGTCTAATTTCCTCAGTAATATCTTCTCCGTCAATTTTTTCAATCTTGGTTTCAAAATCATCGATTTTATCCACACCCTTTTGGAAAGAAGTTCCTGGTTTGTCACCTGGCCAAACTATGTTGACGATCATTGCAGAGATTACTAATATTGCACAAATTATGATGTAAAATGTTAAATCATTGCTAAGGTTGTCTTTTAAGAACTGTGTGAAAGCACTAATCCATCCTACCATCCATCTTCCAATTGGGGATACAATTGGTTTTAGAAAAAGAAGAATAGAACCTACAATTTCTGCTAATATATCTAAAAAATCCATCTGAAATATCATTTTAGTTTATTCACCTCTTACTCCTTCATTCGGTTTTCCCGAATCTTCTCTCGATTAACGGTAAAATCAATAATGTCATATATTTTAATAATAATTGTGAGAAAATATACACCCATATAGATTAAGATCATTGCTTCAAGGTTTAATGAGAAAAATCCCATACCAGTTATAACAAATGTTATTTCAGTAGCCCCTGAAAATGTATAACTCCAGATATATATACAGTTTACAATTACTTGAATAAGAGCGAATACACCTTTTCTAATAGACTGTTTTGGGGATGAATATTTAAAGAATGCCAATCCACTCATTACCAATCCTAAAGCAGTTATCCAAAAAGTTATATTGTTGTAATCTTGTTGCTCCCATTCAAAGGGAATGCCCTCGATGTCAGAGATTAAGGAAAAAGTTACTAATGGAATTACAACTGAGATTACTACATATATCCCTGTAAATAGAAATCCCTTAACCATGTTTTTTACGGCACCCATATTAAAAACCTCTTAAGGAAATCCTCCAACGGGTATATTTAATAATGTAATAGAAATGGATAGAAGTCGTACTGAATATTCTAAACTTATAGTGAAGTTGGCTAAAAATTCTAATGGTGGGGGTCCCCAAAACCAATCGACTTCTAATAAATTGGGAAAATTTCCATGTATAAATGTGCTATTATCACCAATGAAAAAGAGATTTCCAGTGGTCCCTTTAGCTATAGTGCCAAAATTTTGAGTGTGGTCGAGAACTTGTACGAATCTTGTTTCATTTACTCCAGGGATTGTCCAATTAACATGACTGTAGTTTAACCCTAATTGGATAGAAACCTCAAGATTGTCCATATCATAATATCCCGCATTTGTAAGGTTAACAGGTAAAGAAAAATTAATATTTTCAATAGTAAAAGTTGAATTATTGATCTCAAGGTTAAACTCAGCACTTCCAAAATCAGGTTGAATATTCTGTGTTGGATTTATTAATATTAGGACTGCTGACAATGCTCCCAGCATAGATACTATAGTAACTGTAGAGATTAGTAAATAAAGGAATATCCGAACTAATAGTCTGAAAACGCGTGATAGTCTCATAATTATCGATCTGTGTTAATTAAAAAGCTAGTTTTATTGATAAATTAACTATTATTAGAATTATTATATTTATAAATTTAGCATTTTTATTTTTAAGGTAATTTGGATTTAACAAATTGTCAAAGAATTAGGCTATATTTTATTTATTGTGAAAGATTTCTAATCATCACTATTTTTACAAATTTACAAAAAATTATTCTAAAAAGGTCCGAAAAACTCTTATGATTCTATTTAAGTGTTTCCTATACGAAAACCTTTAAGAGAATTTAAATTAATTGAATCAAATTATGATTTTATATATCGATTTTTATACTTTTTAAAAATTGAAAAAAAGACTTAGGTTAAGTGATTAAAATGGAAACCATTCAATCTCATGCTGTCGATTTTAATGATGTTGCCGATTCGTTTGAAACTTCAGTTGAAAACGGCCTTACTGGAATAGAGGTTCAAAATAGGCTCGCAAAGTTTGGTAGGAACGAATTAATTAAAGAAAAAGGAAAGACCGCAATGCAAATTTTCATTGGGCAGTTTAAAGATTTCCTTATATATCTTCTAATGTTTGCAATTGCTATTTCCGTTATAATAGGGATATATGAATCTACGGAGTCAGGAGGAGCGTGGGCCTCTGAATATACTGATGCCATTGTAATAGCAGCAATTTTAATAGTAAACGCAGTACTAGGGTTTTATCAAGAATATCAGGCAGAAAAATCACTCGAGAGCCTAAAAAAACTTGCTCCGCATTTTGCAAAAGTTCGAAGAGATGGTAGGGTCATAGAAATAGCTGTAGAAGATGTTGTTCCAGGTGATATAATCCTTTTTGGAGAAGGAGATAAATTTCCTGCCGATGTAAGACTTTTTAAGGAATTTTCACTTAATGTTGATGAAGCTATATTAACAGGTGAATCCCAACCAGTAAGAAAACAATTGAATCCTGTTGATGAGAAGATGATCCTCGCAGATAGGACAAATCTCGGATATATGAATACAATAATTACTCGCGGAAATGGGGAGGGGATTGTAATAGGGACCGGTATGCACACTGAGATTGGCAAAATAGCCGAAAGCCTACAAGAGGAAGAGATTGAACCAAGCCCATTTCAAAAAGAGGTTAACAGATTTGGGAAGCTCCTTGGAGTGCTAATATTAATAATATGTGCTGGTGTTTTTGTAACTGAGCTAATAATTTTATTAGTTACAGAGTTTAATTTAGATGAGCTTATAGAGGCTTTTGAGATATCTATTAGTTTGGCTGTATCTGCTGTTCCTGAAGGCTTAATCGTTGTGATTACTGTTGTTATGTCTATTGGAATGCGTAAAATGGCAGATCGAAATGCATTGGTTCGTAAACTTACTGCTGTTGAGACATTAGGAAGGGTGAATGTCATTTGTTCAGATAAAACAGGAACTTTAACAAAGAACGAGATGACTGTTGTAAAAGTGTATATTGGTGGCATAGAATATATTGTAGAAGGTGTGGGTTATGCACTTGAAGGAAAAATAGTGGGGGAAAATGGGGAACAAGTGCAAATTACTGATAATTTACGAAAATATCTGGAGGTTTGTATGTTTTGTAACAATTCAAATGTTTCTCTCCGAAATGATGGAACTAATGATACAGATGTAGTTGGAGATCCAACTGAAATTTCATTAAAAGTCTTAGCGATGAAAATGCAACTAGATACAAGAGCTGAAAAAATTGATGAGATTCCTTTTAACTCAGATAGAAAAATGATGTCAGTTGTTATAAAAATAGATAATAAATTATATTCTTTAATAAAAGGCGCCCCTGATATTCTCCTAAATAACGCGAGTCATGGAGTAGATGGTGATCAAATAAAACCAATTGCAGAAGTAAGAGAGAAAATTCTTGGAAAAAATGAGGAATTTGCGAAAAACGCTTTAAGAGTATTAGGAATTGCTTATAAACCTTTGAATGAAGGGTATAAAGAAGAAGAAATGGAAAAAGATTATATCTATCTTGGTTTAGCAGGAATTATTGATCCCGCTAGAGACGAAGTGAAAGATGCTATCGAAGAGGCTAGAATGGCAGGAATAAGAACAATCATGATTACCGGAGATCATAAAATAACAGCAATTGCGATCGCGCATGAAATAGGTTTAACTAAATCCAATGAAGCAATTACGGGAGTAGAATTAGAAGAAATTAGTGATGATGAACTAAGGGAAAAAGTTAAAACGGTAGATGTCTTTGCGAGAGTTACTTCAGAACACAAATTAAGAATTTTACGCAGATTGAAGGAATTAGATTTAATAGTTTCAATGACTGGAGATGGAGTAAACGATGCTCCAGCTGTCAAAGGTGCTCATGTAGGTGTTGCAATGGGGCTCAAGGGAACCGAAGTAACGCAGGAAGCCTCAGAAATGATATTAATCGATGATAATTACGCAACAATTGTTAATGCTATAGAAGAAGGGCGTGGGATATTCGAAACGACTAAAGGATTCTTCCGATACATGTTAAGTACTAACTTTGATGAGATATTTTTGATCTTAGTAGCTTATATTGTAATGAAGCTATTTCCACTTGTATTTCTAGCTATCCCTGTTCAGCCGATTCAAATTCTTTGGTTAAATATTGCAACCGATGGGATACCAGCTATGGTTCTAGGCTTAACACCGACTGATCCCGATGTTATGAAAGAAACACCAAGAAAGGGGTTTACGTTATTACCTGAGATTAAAGGACCAGTTCTTCTTCTTGGAATTTATACTTCAATTACAGATATAACACTCTATCTCCTACTTTGGGGAGTATTACTTCCCGCATGGGCTCAGGCAGGAATTGATCCTAGATTAACTACTGACTTTATAACAGCAGGTTCGGATGCCAATTTATACGCGATTTCATTGGCGCAAACGATTATTTTTACAAACCTAGTCGTTTGTGAATTGTTATTTGTCTATACGTGTACTTCTAATATAAAACCTTTTTACCTGTTTCCAAATAAGCATTTATTCTGGGCCACAGGCCTTTCTTTAGGATTACAGTTGCTTATACTATTTACACCAATGGGACTAGCATTTCACGTTGTACCATTATTCCACCCATATTACTGGATAACTCTTATTTGCGCAGCTTTTAGTGTTTCTGTCGTTGATGAATTAAGAAAATACCGGATCCGCAAAAAGAGAGGATTTACGTTTAGCAAAATTAGAAAATCTTAATCCCATTAATTTTTTATTTTTTTAAAATTGTAAATTATGATTAGTGGATTCTCAATTTTAATACTTTTTAATTAATTTTATATTTTTTTTATAATTTAACTATACAATTAGAACTGAATAGTTTAATAACCTTAAACGGGAATAGAGTAATGAATATAGCTGAAGTTTTAAAAAATAAGATTGAATTAAATCAAACGGTTTTAACCGAATTTGAATCTAAAGAACTCCTACAAGAAATTGGAATTCAAGTACCCAGTCAAAAATTAGCTACTTCGAAGGAAGAGACAGTGTCTGCTGCGGAAGAAATTGGTTACCCAGTTGTTTTAAAACTCATGGCAGAAGACATAGTTCATAAATCTGATACAGGAGCCGTAAAATTAAATCTTAAAACTAAAGAAGAAGTAGAAACGGCTTTTGACGACTTATTTAGCATTCCTTCACAAGCTGAGAAAAAAATCTCAGTTCAAAATATGGCAGCTGAACCGATTACTGAATTAATAATAGGTATGACTACAGATCCGCAATTTGGACCAGCTTTAATGTTTGGTATAGGTGGTATCTTAGTAGAACTTTTAGAGGATGTTAGTTTCCGGATTGCTCCAATAACAGAATATGATGCAAAAGAAATGATCCACGAAATTAAAGGGTTCCCGATTTTGGACGGTTATCGAGGTAAGCCAAAAGCTGATATTAATGCAATAATTGATGTTTTATTAAAAATATCAGACCTTGCTGTAAAATATGAAGAAATAAATGAAATGGATCTGAATCCTGTTTTCATTTATGATAATGGCTTAATTTGTGTTGACGCCAGAATAATCTTAAAAAAAGAATAAGAGTTTAACAATACTTTTTTACTCAAAAATATAATTCCTAACTATCTTTGTATTATTTTTTAATTTTGTTACTCGATGTGTAATTGCTTGCATTTTAGATACATTTAAAGCAATTAATCGTGATATAATCCTTACATTTTATCAAATAAATTTTAAAAATTTTACCTACAAAATTATTAGTATTAATTTCTAATAGAATTATAAAAATGTTAATATAATAGGAGAAAAGTTGCTGACATATGTCTAATTTTAATCAAAGTAATAATAAACGGATTTTAATTCTTTTCATAATAACGATAGCTATAAGTTTCTTTAACTTTAACAGCTTATTTTGGAACACTAAATCATTATCAAGTTTTTCGAATCCTGAGACTTATCACCAAGAGCCAGGTAACCTTAATTTAGCAGGATATGCTCCTAATTATAGTAATATTGGTGAAAATGTGAATATAACATTACATCAATCCTATTTAAATAATTCATTCAATACGATTCTAAATGCTTCTGATTTAAATGATAATAAATTTTCTGTAATCAGCCCAACTGATACGACATTTAATTCAAGCTTTACCCAATTCCAAATTGAAAATATTAATGCACCGAATAAGACATTAATAGTTGAAGATGATGTAGGTGTTGAGGTAATAAATCCCGTTAACTATCATTATCTTTCATTTGAAGTACCAGGAAGTGGTTATTTAGAAAATGTTTCTCTTCATATACGTGAAACAAACGCCCCTGATGCAACGAGCTTAAATGTTTATTTGTATAATGCAACTAATGATTCGGGGAATATTCGTCCAGATACGTCAATTGCGACTATCGTTTCTGGATCTGAAATCACCAGTACAACTTTTTATTGGCATAAAATGACAGGAATTCATTCTCTTCTCGATGCTTCAAACACTTATATGGATACGTTTTTTCTTAATTTAGAAAAAACTGGGCCACCTAGTACTAATATTGCGCTTAATGGAACATTCGATACTGCTTTAGGTGATAATCAAGATGAATCTATCGTATTAGATAATGCTGAGAATCTCGTAACAGTTGGAGGTATTGATGTTGACGCTGCGCTTATCGTGGATTTAATGCCACTGAATAATACACCCAGTCCTGAAGAAGTTGGCTTAAAAATAAATAATATTGTTGCTACTGGTTTTGGAAATGGTGTAAATTCGGGATTTTGGCAATCTACTGATGTGAATAATAGTATTACAGGAAGATTAAATTATATAGTCTCTGCTGAATGGTGGGATGTTATGTGCAACATCTCGCAAGTTCTAATTAACTTCACAAAATCCGATTTAAGAGCAACTTCTGAATTTGATATTGCTGGAAGTGGACAGCTTGTTAACTGGAATGTCACAAGGTCGGCAGGATTGAATTTTTTCAATGCATCATTCTCTAATTATAAAATCAATTATACAATTCCAGAAACTTGGATTGACGCAAGTATCAAAGTGTTTAATAGTAGTGATGAACGAACTTCATCTCTTAATAAACGATTATTAGGGAATGGATATAGGGATATTGAAATTCCAAATGCAGGAAATGGGATATATTGGTACTTGACTGCAAATTCTGCAAATTTACTCTCTTCCGTTGATACATATATCGATAGCACTCCTACAACTGTTTTTAATTATACAGATATCCTCCATTTTAATGCAACTTTCTCAACTGAAATAAGTGATGGATCTATTAATCTGAGCGTTTATTCTCCCGCTGCTATTAATAATGAATTAAATTATTCAATAAAAGTTATATCCTTTACTGCCGGTTCGGAAATTTCTATTTCTGATTGGGATATCTCTAATAATGTAACTCAATATGGAAATTTTAGAACTCATATTTACTGGAGTAATAGCACAGCAGCCGGATTTTTAGAGAAAGAAGTAACAATTTTAGGTGAAACTGGCTTAATATCAAGTTTTCCAGCAACAATTTTCGATGCTAGTGATACTTTTGTTATAGATTTATTTTTTAATGATACAGGTTTAGATGCAGGTATTCCTGGAGCAACGATTACCTATCGCCTTGATGGAGGAGCACCAAATTCAACTGTATCAGATCTTGGAAATGGAAATTACCAAATTACAATCTATTGTGATGATCCCGATTTCAGTGATTATGGTCCTAATTTAATCGAAATTAACGTAAATAAAGCCTTTTATAATAACCAGAGTGAAACAGAACAAATAACTATAAGAGGAGAAACCAGTTTACTAAGCTCAATTCCAAAGTCTTCATTTAATTCGACTGAAACTTTCAATGTTTCTCTGTTCTTAAATGATATAGTTAAAGATAGCGGGGTTAACGGTGCGATTAGAAATGTGTATGTTAATTCTACCCCATTCACGCCAACTAGTAATTTTGATTATGGAGACGGTAATTATAATATTACTATAGATTGTGATGCTGATTATTTTGATACTTGGAACTATGGGCACTTTAATCTCTCTGTTGTAATTGAAAAGGCGTATTACCACAACCATACAAGATCGTTCCCTATTTATATTAAAGGTGAAACTGATTTAAGCACCACAAAATTCCCTGATCCTACTATAGGGTACTATAATTCAGACGAATTGTTTAACATCACCGCTTATTTCGAAGACATTGGCAGGAATGAGGGAATTGATGGGGGAGTACCAAAAATTTATGTGAAGGAAGTTTCTGCAAGCTCATATCAGGAATATACCCCAGTTTTAATTAATCCTTTTGGTGGCGGATATTATAATATCACAGTAGATTGTAGTGATCCTATGTTTAACCCATACGGTAAATATAACATAAAAATCAATATTACTAAAGATCATTATTACACAGCAGAAGATATCTTACTGGAAGTAGTAGTAGGAAATACAACCCTAACTATTAACGACCCTATTAGTCCAATCTCCTATGTGGAAAATGAAGTATTTGACATAGTGATAGAATACATGGATCATACTTTATCTAGCGGAATCGATGACGCAGATATTACCTATTCTATTGATGGTACTAATTATCGAGTCGATAATATATTAAACAATTTGGGTGGTACTTACACTATAACAATAGATGCTGCTGATGCTCAATTTGGATCTAATTATGGTAATGTAGATATCATTATTCGAGCAAATCGAACAAATTATATTAATTTGACTAGAACTCTAACATTTGAAAGACAGATTATCACTCATATTACACCCTCAAATGCTCCTTCACTATTCCAAGAGATTAGAGGTAACAGTATATCCTATACTTTTAATTATTCAGATAATGCAAATAATCCAATAACAAGTTATGATCTTTTTCAAAATACTACAAGTTTGCAAAATTTTGAATGGAATCTCGTAAATGATGGGGCAGGTAATTATACTCTGGAATTAAACACATCAAAAGTAGTAGTGACTGGCATGCCTTATACATTGAATTTTAGCATATCTGCTTTTGGTAATCAATCTCAAGAAATTTCAATTCAAGCTTTAATAACAGTAATTGAAACAAGGATAGAGAATATTGTATGGAATGAGAATGCAGATTTTGCTCGAAGTACTAGAATTAATATCTCTATCGATTTTTATTTTAATGATACCACAAATATAGTGCCTATCACGGGTTTAAGTAATGGAGACATATCTGTTAGAGATAACAGTACCGGAATGATTTGGAGTCCTGGATTTGAACTGTTTGATTTACCAGGACCTGGAAATTATAGATTGAATATAAGCACCATCAACGTTATCTCAGGATCTTATACTTTAGAACTAGGTGTCTCGAAATTTCCGAACTTTGATTGGAGTTATGCTTATCTACAATTTTATTTGAGGGGAAATTACACTCAGATAGGTTTAATTTCGGTTGCCGATCCTGGGGGCATTTTAACGCGTGAGGGCTTTTACAACAATTATACAATATTTCAGGGAAGCAATATTGATATAGAATTTAATTTGACTGATTTAGAGTATTCAGATGCTATGATCTTAGGAGACGCTGATTCCTATAGTGTTTTCTATAGAAACTTAAATACTAATGATAGCGGAACTCTTCTAAACACTTTAAGTTTTAACTACCAAAATGTTTCTTTTGGAACGCATATTGGTGTAATTTCAACGTCAAATCTAGCATTATTACCCGGAAATTACCTGATTAATATAAGCATCGCTAAGGGTAATTATGAATCTTCATTTTTACCTTTAAATTTGACGATAATTGAGAAATTTCAAGTGAGATTAAATTTTACTTATGTTAAAGTAGTAAATGCGGGTGCATCTTTCACATTTCTTGTTAAGGCGGAATTTCTCAATGGATCAGTATGGTATCCTCTAAGTGGAAGCGATGTGATATTTACACCATTTTTTAATGATAATCCCGACATTATTCAAACATTAGCCACAAATAGTTCTGGTGAAGTCTCATTCAGCACTACCGTCCTAGGGACTGCAATTACTATGAATATTACTATACAGTTAGTCGAGGAATATAATCACCTTGGAGAACTTTCAGATATATCAGATATCGAAGTTATTCCTCCTCAAATTTTCGATTGGGGAGATTTATTACCTTACTTGGTGACTATCGGAATTGCCATTGGTTTAGCAGTTGGTTCATTTGCAGTTTATCGAGGGGTGGTAGTTCCCAAAAAACATGAGAAATCTCGCATTCTAAAGGAAGTGAAAACCATATTCGATGATGCGATTAATTTAGAGCATGTTCTAGTCTTGTACAAGGCAACAGGTACCTGTATCTTCTTTAAATCATTTGGATCGGAAGAGATAGACCCAGAATTAATAAGTGGTTTCATTTCAGCTATTAGCTCCTTTGGGAAAGACTTAGTTTGTCAAGAGGAGTTGAATGAAATCACTTATGGAGACAAAATGTTGCTACTCTCAGATGGGGAACATATTCGGGTTGCTTTAGTCTTAGGTAAAAAAGCTTCAATAATATTACGTAAAAGCTTGATGGATTTCATAATTACATTTGAAAAAGATTATTCTAATGATTTACCCGCCTGGAGAGGACAGTTAAATATATTTAGAGAAAGTGGTTCTTTGGTAGATGACATATTAAATACGTCAATTATCTTACCCCATGAAATAACATACGAATTTTCAAATGTAAAATCTTTAAGGAATCCTCATTCAAAGGAAGTTTTAAAGGTCGCAAATAATTTAATGAAAGATTCAGAGCGAAATTTCTTTTTTATCGCAACTCTTCTTAAGGAATCAACAGATAAAACGAGCAAAGATACTGCTGAAATTTTCATGGGAATAAAGGAG
>JAEOTL010000396.1 GCA_016839845.1 Promethearchaeota archaeon | reverse complement strand
TTGAATAGGTATATTCAACCTCAATTCCTTTAATACCCACGTCAATCAGCATCTCCATAAAATGTTCAAAATTAGACACGTTATAGATTCCTGGATGAGCTAAAATGGGGATACCTCCAGCAGATAAGATTAATTCGATTGATTTCTCTAGATTCAACTCGATAATCCTCTCTACATATGCAGATCCCCCTACACTAATCAGTTTGAAAAGTTGATTTTTTGATTTTCCTTTTGTTATATCGGGATTATTTCTTACCATAACTTCTACGATGTGAGGTCGACCTATTATATTACTTCCTGCGATTTCTTGAACTTCTTTGAATGAGATATTATATCCAAACTCATTTCTTAAACGATTGCAAATGGCTCTTTTCTGTTCAAGCCTCCCCTTTATTTGATCATCTATCGATTTTCTTAATTTTGCTAAGTTATGATCAATATTTAATCCGATAATATGTATATCTATTAATTCTCTTTCTGGTTCATGTTTTATAGAAATTTCTATGCCGGGTATCACAATTATATTTTTTTCCTCCCCGTATGATAAAAATTCCTCTAATCCAGAAAGAGTATCGTGATCTGTTAAAGCAATTGCTCTAAGATTAAGCTTTAAAGCTTTATCCACTATCTGAGAAGGTGAATCCTGACCATCAGAACTAATTGAATGAAGGTGCAGATCAATCATACTGAATTATAAGAAATCTAAAAATTTGACTTTTTCTCTAATTCTAAAAATAATAGTTGAAAAAATTATAAAGCTACAATAATTAAAGATCAAACAGAGGTTTTCAAAATTATGCCTATAGTAGTAATGAAGTTTGGAGGATCTTGTCTTTTAGATAAAACAGCATTTGATAAGATATTAAGAATCATTAACATCTATAAGGATGTTAAAAAAATATTTGTCGCTTCTGCTTTTAATGGGATTACAGATTTATTATTAAAAACAGCTTTAAATCTCGAAGATCTTAAGGCGACAGATCAAAATATTGCATTAATCGAGAAAAGAC
Source organism: Promethearchaeota archaeon (assembly GCA_016839845.1). Next base: position 13,726 of record JAEOTL010000396.1, on the reverse strand, counting down.
ATTTTGATATAATTGAACAAATATTTGTAGAAGATTCAGAGCATTATATTAAAGCTAAAGATTGGGTTGATGATAAATTAAGTGAATTAGATGATGCCTTTTCTGATATCAGAGAGTTTGGTTTGGAACCTTATTATAGGGATTATGTACTAAGTTTCGGTGAGATTTTATCAACATTTATTTTAAATCAATTTCTTCTAAGTTCTGGATTAGATTCTGCCTACGTGCCAGCTAGTAAGATCATTATTACTAATGATGAGTTTAACAATGCTTATCCCCTATATGATCTTACAAACTCAAGAGTTAATAAATTAATTATTCCCTTTACAGAGAATCCTAAAGAAGATATTATCGTTTGCTTAACAGGATTCATTGGTCGAAACAAAATAGGGTACATTACTACTCTTGGAAGAGGGGGTTCCGATTATACTGCTACAATTCTGGCTCATTCACTTTATAATGTTGGAGAAGATAAAAATATTAAAGTAATTCTCTGGAAAGATGTTAATGGATTACTAGCGATTAATCCAAAGTATGTCCCTGAATCGTCTTTGATAAAAAATTTAGATTATGATGAAGCAAAACACATTGCCAATTTTGGGGCTAAAATCCTCCATCCAAAATGTCTTGAAGCAATAGAGGTATATAAGATTCCCTTGGAAATTCGAAATTTTAATTCTCCACTAGATGATAATTTTACGGAAATTTCGGACCAAACAAATAAAGAACAAATAAAAGGGATTTCGGCTGTTGAATTATCAACAATAATAACCGTAATTTCTGGTAGCTTAGTAGATGTTCCTGGAGTCTTAGCGAAGATTTTCAGAGTAATGAGTAAAAATAGGATAAGTGTCTCTTTAGTTGCTCAGAGTTCCTCAGAAGTAAGTACATCATTTATAGTTAAAGAGGAGGATTCAGAAAGGGCTGTTGCTGCTTTAAAAGATTCGAAATTTTTCTCAGAGTTTTTTCATATAAAATGGGAAAATGTTGCAGTTATTAATATTATCGGCTTAAAGATCCTCGAAACCAAAACAAAGGCAGATATTTTTAATGCTTTAGATAAAAAGGACATTAAAGTTAAAGCATTGTCACAAAGTCTTAATGAATTAAATCTATCAATAGTTATTGAAAGGAAGAAGCTTATTGAAGCAATAAATATAATTCATGATGATTTATATGATGAATTTGAAGTGTAGATTTTAACACCTGAAGGCTATTGAATTATTCAGGATCATAAATACTATTATAAACAATTAATAAAATTAGGATCGAAAATCAATAATTCTACGTGTTAATTCTGTAAAAGATTCATCAACGTTTATACCCGTCTTAGCTGAAGTTTCAATATAAATACTCCCCTCATTTTCAGCAAATGAACGAGCCTCTTCTCTATCAATTACAACCCCTACATCCTCAACAAGATCTGCTTTATTCCCAATTAACACAAATGGTATATTTTCTCCGGCGAATTGACGAATCTCCGTTAACCATTTCCTTGTTTCCGTATATGTTTGATCTCTAGTTAAATCAAAAACTAAGAGTGCACCTGCAGCTCCCTTGTAAAAGGTGCTACGAATAAATTCAAAACGTTGTTGACCTCCTATATCCCATATGCTCAAAGTTGCGATTTCCCCAGATCTGAATTCTACATCTTTCGTCAAAATATCAACCCCAACTGTTAATTTATAATTTGCTTGGAATCGATTTTTAATAAATCTTTGAACTAAGCTCGTTTTTCCAACGGCAGCAGCACCAGTAAGTAACACTTTCAGTTTAAAACTTGACATTTAGCTTCGCTCACGTTGATTTTTTTGAATTTTAATATATTATTTAGTTCTGTATATTAATTAATATCGATACAGATATTTAATAATTTATTTAATTTATTAATACAAATTAAATTATAGATTTAATATCTTAAAAATTTAAATAGTTTTACATAAACTAAACCATACTTTTAGTAATTCTAAGCCTACTATTAACATTATGGTGGTTTAATCTTAATAATATTTTTATAATTTCTAAAAGAGATTATTATCGTTTTTGTATTTCCTTAAACTCATTCAACGACGAAAAATAATCAAGATTCAAATGAGGAAAGTACATAGCTTCGGCGTACTCTTTTTGAAATTCCTTGTTTGTCGCGATTTCGATGTATTGGATTTGCTTTAGTAATTCTTCTGCTTTTAGTCTTGAATCTTTATTTACTAAACAGTGCTGGGCTCCAGTTCCCGCTGCGTTTCCGATTTGATAAATTTCACTATCATCGATATCGGGAATCATCCCAATAAATTTTGCATTGCTCGTATTGATGTAATTCCCAAAGGCTCCTGCTAAATAAACTTGTTGAATCTCGAGTTTTTCATTAAATTGTTGTAGAATTATTCTCATGGCAGCATAGAATGCAGCTTTAGCCATCTGGATTTGTCTAATATCATTTTGTGTTATGGTTATGTCTTTACCCAAATTTGTCTCATCCTTCTTGGCTATTATAAATTCAATACTTTTGTCACTTTTTCTAAAACGCTCATGGTGAACTAAGTTTTTATTGAAATTCCCACTTCTTGTAAGAATTTTTGATTTTAACATTTCTGCGACAGCATCTACTAAACCGGATCCACAAATCCCAATCGGTTTTTTACGTTTAATTGTCGTATATGATACATCAAGAGATTTAGGATTTATTCTTAAAGTGTCAATCGCTCCTCCCGCTGCTCTCATACCTTGGCTAATATGTGCTCCTTCTAAGGCTGAACCTGCGGCACATGAACCTACTGCTAATAACTTTTGATTTCCGATGATTATTTCTCCATTAGTTCCAATGTCAATTGCGAGAGTTAATTTCTTTTCTTCATAGATTCTAGAAGAAAGTATGACACCAATCGTATCCGCACCCACAAAACCAGAGATAATAGGAGAGAGATAAACATTTCCATTAGTATGAATATTCATACCTAACGTTTTAGCTTTAATATTTAGACCTTTCTGTATTACTGGTATAAAAGGGCTTAGCCCAATATTAATAGGATTTATTCCTAAGAAAATATGATGCATAACGGAATTCCCAACAACAGTAGCTTCATAAATTTGAGAAGGGGAGAGATTTACATCGTCAAATATTTTTTGTAGAATACCGTTCAAATCGTTTAATACTGCAGAATTCAATAGCTCCAGGTTTTCTTTATTTTCCTTTATAAAAGTCAAACGTGTGATGAGATCTTCACCATATGCAGTCTGGCTATTTAAACAAGAGTTTAGGGAATAAATTTTCCCATTTTCAAGGTTGATTAAATAACCCACGATCGTTGTCGTTCCGATATCAAAAGCAATCCCGTAATTGTCCTTTTCTGTATCACCTGCTTCACAGGCTATAATGGTATTACTATTCCATAACGTAACTGTTATTTTGTGATCATTTTCTCTTAAAATTTCGGGCAAATTATTAAGTAAATTATGTTCTATATTGAAATGAGTCTTATTTCTTAATGAACTATCCACAGCAATAAGCTCAGCGACTATTCTTTCAAAATCAGGAATCTGATTATTTAATGAAGGTTTTTGGACACTAAGAAAATATTTCTTTACAGTGGGATTTAAGCTGATATCTTTACTTGTACCTGATGTAAGAATTTTGAAATCTTCTAGAAGTAACTCGTTAGGTAAAAATATTCGAAATTGAGGTGGTTGTATTTTTTCAATTAATGATCTTTTTTCAGTATCTATTTTTGTTTGACAAGCAAGTCGCCAACCAAATTCCAAATCTTTGAGATCTAACAATTTTTTCTCAGCTTGAGTGGGTGGATTTAGAAATTCTTTTCCCTTTTGAATTAATATTTTACATTTTCCACATGTGCCCATCCCTCCACATACTGATCTGATTTGAATTCTTAAGTCTGAAAGCATCTCAAAGAAAGTAATATCACTTAATACAAATACGCGCCTTGAAATTGGTTCCAAATCAATAATAATATCTCTGTTTTTAAGATCCATCCCAGGTTTGCACCATTATATTGTTATTTTTTTATTAATTAAATTGTGAATTCTCTTTGCGTTTACTTCTGAAAATATTGACGTTATTCCTACATGTGTTAAAGTAATTATTAAAATATAAAAAATTTAATTACTTGGTTGCGATATGTTAAAGTAAGAAAAGGATTTGTGATATTATATTTCAAATTACGATTAATTAAATAATAAAAATGCAGAATCCAGAAGAATTAGCTCAAGAAGCTTTGAAATTCCTAGACGACGCTCAAAAGTCTGAAGAAGAGAGAAACTTTAAGAAGGCAATAGCTAACTACCAAAAAGCTATGGAGTTTCTCAAGCAAAGTGGGTATTTGTTACATAGGGTGGATGATATTTATGAAAGAATTAATGAATTGCAGAAAATGGAAAAGCAAAAACAATTTTACCAACAAACGCAATTGAAATCTCAAATAGAACAGTTACAAGATCAAGCTTTTGCTTTACTTGAAGGAGCAAAACAGTTTGAACTTGATGGTTTTTTTGAGGATGCGATTGCTCAATATTATTCTGCAATCAACTTACTTGGCCAAGCTGGGTGGTCTAATACCCAATTAGAGAATTTAAGATTAAAAATTAAGGTTATATCTGATACGCTAAAAAAAGAACAAATAATTCAAGAAAGTAGAAAACAAGAATTAAGTGCTCCTGATGATTTTCTACAAGAATTGGATGATCAGACTCCTGAAGTCCTTGGTATGTTTGGGCAAAAGAAGAGTATTGAGAAAACAGAATCTGTGACAAAATACAGAGCGAGGAAGAAAAAGGAGGAAGAAATCCAAAATCATGCTTTTACTCACATCGACAAAGCAAAAGATTTTGAGAGGGAGAAAAAATTCGATAACGCTATTGAGAATTATGAAAGAGCAGTAGAATTACTAGATTCAATAGGGTGGAATGAACAAACAAAAAATATTTTAGTTATTATTGAAAAACTGAAGGCAGATAAGCAACAATTCGAAATTTTTGAGAAACAAAGAAAATCTGGACCGTCAGAACTCCTTAGAGATGATTTAGTTAAAGAGGCAGCACCAGAATCAGAGATAAAAAAGAAGAGGCTTATTGAGTTTGAAAAGATAAGAAACCAAGAAGAACAGGTTCAAACTAATGCATTTAACCTAATAGACATCGGTAAAAGACTTGAGAGAGAGAAAAATTATGACCAAGCAATTCAAAAATTTGAACAAGCCGTAGATTTGTTTAGATCAATAGATTGGGATTCTTATATTCATCCAATATTAGGTCTGATAGAGGATATAAACAAAAAAAGGGAACGAGAGCAAACTGCAAAATATTTGAAGGATAGAAGGCAACAAGAATTAACAACACTTCAAGAATCCATATATAGAAAGCAAAAAGAGAGTGTAGTAGAATCCGCAAAAGATTTAGCACAAAAAAGAAAAGATGTTGAAGAAAAACAGATAGATTTAGAGAAGAAAGAAAAAGACTTCTTTACTCTCCTAAGCTTTGCGGATACTCTTTTATCAGAAAAAAAATATGATGAAGCTACTGGTGAATATCAAAAAGCCTTAAACTTCATTAAAGAGTTAGGTGGGGGATGGGAGACCTATTCTACTAATATTAATAATACCATTATTAACGTTCAAAAAATAAAAAACTCACAACTACAGAGAAAATATGAAATTCAACAAAAATTAGATAAAAGAAAAGCCTCTGAGCTTGAGTTTCAAAAACAGATTGCAGTTCAATTAAATAAAGAACGTGAACGACTAAACCAAAAAGAAATTATAATAATAGACAAAGAAAAAGAATCAGTTTATTTTGAGCAGCGGAAAAATGCCGCATTTGATATTTTAGATTCTGCTACAAAGTTGGTCTCTCAAGGTGATTATGAGAATGCCATCAAAGCTTATCAAAATGCAGGAAGCATATTTTCTGAGATTCATTGGAGAGAAGAAATTCCCTTAATTGAAAAATCTATTAGGGAAGTTGAAGAGATACAAAGAAATCACAGATTTTTAAAACAACAAAAAATGCAAGAAGCATTAGAAAGGGAAAAAGAAGATGTATCATTCCAAAAACAGATTGCTGATTCATTACGTCTTGAACGGGAAAGAATCAAGCAAAAGGAAGTAGAGCTAAAGAAACAAGATGAAGAATTAAGGTTTCGAGAAGAGCGGAGGAAAGCAGGATTCAAATTGCTTGATCAAGCCCAGGAAGAAGTATCAAAAGGAGATTACGATAACGCAATAGAAATTCTTCATTATGCTACAAATTTCTTTGCTGAGGCTCATTGGAAGGACGAAATTAACTTGATTCAAAATTCGATAATTGAAATTGAAACTAAAAAACAAGATGCTGAACTGCAGAAACAAATTCAGTTTCAAGCTAAATTAGAAAAAGAAAAACAAGAAAAAGATTTTCAAGAACGCCTAGTAACTGAAATTAAAACACGCCAACAAAGATTAAAGCAAAGAGAGATTGTAATTAGGGAAAGAGAAAACGAAATAGCCTTTCGAGAGAGTAAGAAAGAAGAAGCATTCAGACTATTGGATGATACTCAAAAATTAATATCAAAAGGAAATTATGACATAATCCTCGATAATTATTACCAAGTAATAGCTATTTTTGCTCAAATCCAATGGAATGACGAAATCCCTATTATTCAAGAAGCAATAAGAGATATTGAAACAAGAAAGAATGAAGAAGCTATAATGAAACAGAGACAATTAGAACGATCGATTAAGAAAGAAATAGAGGATAAAGCATACTTTGATCATATAAAGTACCAAAGAGAAATGGAAGCTGCAATTGCAACAAGATCTCTGGAGCAGGAAGAAACTCAAAAAACATTACATGTTGAAGCTTTAGCCAAACAACAACAAGCGTTTAAATTCATTGAATCAGGGGAACTACTCCTCCAAGAAGAACATTTTGATGCATCAGCTAAAAGTTATCAAGATGCAATAAAGATTCTAAATGAGATTGGGTGGGAAAAACCATATTTAACATTGCTTAACGATACGATTGCAACAATACAGAATAGGAAGAAAGAAAAAGAGCTTGAGAAGAAAAATACATTTGAATTAGCATTGAAAAATCAGAAGAAAGAAGAGAGATTACAGAAGAAAATAAGTGAAGCTATGAAAATGCAACAGGAGCGAATTAAAGTAAAAGAAATTCAATTACTTAGAAAAGAAGAAATGCTAGAGTACCTAGAAAAAAGAAAAATAGATGCATTCAATGTAATTGATAAAGCGGAAGCTCTACTTAGTGAAAATCAATATGACCAATCAATAAAAGAATATAGAAACGCAGAAATAATATTAACAGAAATTAATTTTCCCACAGAAATAATAAAAGACATGATTTATAAAATCGAAGAGAAGAGAAGAGAGGAACTAATAAACAAGAGTAGAGAATTTGAATCAAATTTCAGAAAAGAACAAGAAGAAAAATTATTCCAACAGCAAATAACTGAGAAGGTTCGTCTAGAACAGCTAAAACTGATAGATAAACAAGATGAACTCAGGAAACAAGAAGAATATAGGCAATTAACAGAGGAGAAAAGAGACGAAGCTTTCAATGTTTTAGAAACTGCCCAATCCCTTATTGTTAATGGTCAATTTAATAAAGCTATTGAATCGTATCAAAAAGCGGCAAGCATCTTTGCTGAGATTCAATGGGATGATGAGATTAAATTAATTCAAGATTCAATTGAGGTTGTAAAAAACAAAAAACGTGAAGGTGAAATTAGGAAACAGCAAGAGTTAGAAGAAGCAATAAACCAAGAAAAAATGGAGAAAGCATTCCAGGAACAAATTGCAAAAGAAGTATCAATTCAACGAGAAAATCTCAAACAGAAAGAAGTTGTTTTACGAGATAAAGAGAAAGAACTTGCATTTCGGGAAAAGCAAAAAGAAGCTGCTTTTAACCTGTTAGATAAATCTCAAGAGCTAATTTCTCAAGGAAAGTATGATGAAGCACTTGAAATTTATCACGCAGTTACGAATTTTTTTGCTCAGCTTCAGTGGATCGATGAGATCCCCATTATTCAGGAAGCTATAAGGGAGATCGAAGATAAGAAGAAGGAAGAGGTAATATTAAAACAAAAAGAGTTAGAAAACGCCTTAAATAACGAAAAAGCTAATCATGAGTTTATGAAAACAATAAGCATACAAAAAGCTAATGAAAGGGCAATGGCTTTAAAAGAAATCGAAAGGGTAGAACAAGATAAACTAATTTCCTCTCAAAATTTGAAGAAACAACAAAAGGCTATTAGTCTTATCGATCGTGGGGAATCCCTACTTAAGCAACATAATTTTGATGAGGCAGTAAGTAATTATCAAACTGCCATTGCGATTTTAACTGAAATTGGGTGGACAGATGAGTATTTAAAATTACTATATGATACAATAAATACAATCGAATTGAGGAAGCAAGATCTAGAAAGATCAAATGTGTTAAACCAGCAATTATTAGCAAAACAGAGGAAAGAAGAGCTAGGTTTCAATGCGAAAATTTATGGATATATACAAAAAGAAAAGAAGAAATTTGAAGATAAAAAGATAGAAATTCAAAAAAGGGAGAACCGTTTACAAAATTTGGAGGGTAAAAAACTAGAAGCATTTAAAATAATGGATAAGGGAGAAGAGTTTTTAAATAATGGACAGTATACCCAAGCAATTTCTAATTACCGCCAAGCAGAGCTGATTTTAAACGAAATTGGATTTCCTACGGGATCCGTCGTTGAAATGATTAATAAAGTACAGGCAAAGGAAAGAGAAAAATTATTTGCAAAACAAAAAATTATGGAAGTACAGCTCCAACAAGAACGTGAACAATTTAGTTTTCAATCTCAAATAGCAGATACAATCAGAATCAAAGAAAGGATGATGGAGGAGAAACATAAGCAAATTGAAGCCCAGCGTAAACAATATGAGTACATGGAAAATAGAAAAACTGAAGCTTTTGAACTTTTAGAGGAGGCAGAAATGTATATGAATCAAGCACGTTATGATAAATCACTTGAATATTATCATTCGGCAGAATTAATTCTAAATGAAATTGCATTCCCAACCGAGGCAGTTAGAGAAATGATTCAGAAAGTTCAAGAGAAGAGAAGAGAGCAGCAACTACAAAAACAAAAAGATCTTGATATCCAGCTTGAAAAGGAGAAGCAAGAATGGGAAATCCAACAAAATTTGGCTGAAAATCTTAGAAATGAACAAGAACGTCTTCGCATTAAAAAAATACAAATTGAAGAAATGGAAGAAGTTAAATCAAAATTAGAACGAAGAAGGCAAGAAGCTTTTAAGATTTTAGATGAGGCAGAAAATGTGTTGAAAAAATCAGATTATACAATTGCTATTAGATTATACAGAAAAGCAGAATTAATTTTGAATGAATTGAACTTCCCTACTGCTTCCATTAAAAATATGGTGCAAAAAGTCACCCAGATGATGAAACAGAGAGAGGAAGAGGAAGAATTAAAGTTTCAACAAGAATTACATAAAGTAGAAGAAGAAAAGGACTTACAACTTCTTATTGATGAAAGACAAAGACAAGAGAGAGAAAAGAAAAGGGCTCAATTACTAGCAATTCAAGAAAGAGAGAAAGCTATCCAAGAACAAGTATCTATAAGAGAATCCGCTTATTCTATGCTCGAAGAAGCAGGAAAGTACTTGAAACAACTCACACCAGATTATGATAGAGCTATTTCTTTATATAATCAAGCCAAAAATATATTAGCAGAACACATAGGATGGGAACCAGAAATTAGCAATTTAAATGCTCTTATCAATGATCTACAACAAGAACAGATAAACTTTAAGGAAAAGAAGCGACTTGAGGAAGTAGCTCAGATCCAAAGACAAAAAGAATATGACTTATTTCAAGAAGAAATAAAGAAAAGACGATTAGAACAAGAAAAAATTAAAAGAGAACAAGAACGGCAATACAGAGAACTTATTCAAGGGAAAAGGCATATAGAGGATATCAAAGAAGATGGCCTAAAATACTTAGACGAGGGAAAAAGATGGGCTGCTTACCACGATTTCAAGCAAGCTTATGAGAATTTCGAGAAGGGAATAGAAAAATTTAGAGAAATTGGTTGGATAGATGAGATTAATTACATAGAAACAGAGATTAAAAACACAAAGAAGTTGGAACAGAGGGTTATTTCCGAGCAATCAAAGATCAGGAATATTCAGGAACAATTAGAAAAACAGAGAGAGATAGAGGAAAGCCGTAGGAAATCTGAGGATGCTCATTTGAAGAAGACCATAACTGAAGTCAGTGATTTAGCGGGTGATGTGATAAAACTAATTGAGGAAAGAAGAAATGAAGAGAAATCAGCTGAAAAAATGAGATTGAAGCAAATTTCAATTGATGCTAAAGAATTCAGGAAAAAAATGGGTGATTTAATAAAAGTCAAACAAGAACTAAAAGAAGAACTGGAGAAAAAAGAAGGGGAAAAACGAAAGATCCAAGAAAAAATGGAACAAGCAAAAGAAAGAGAAGAAGTTGATGCTCTGAAGAGAATGATTAAGGAAGCCAAGGAAAAAAAGAAATAAACATCACTATAATCATATAAATTAGTAATTTATACTTTTTTTTATTTTACGCCTAAAAGAGTTTTTATTTAGATGATAAGATTATATTAGTATAATTGTTAAAAACGAGGATTTTTTAGATGAGTGAAAAAGTTGAAGATATCGTTAAAGCACGAATGTATGCTCGTCAAACCCTAATTGATGGATGGGATCAAGATGTAATAACTAAAGGATGTATGATGATTATCGGAGTTGGGGCATTAGGATGTGAAATTGCTAAAGATTTTGCTCTCATGGGAATTGGTAAAATGATATTAGTTGATCTTGATACGATAGAAACATCAAACTTATCCCGTCAAATGCTATTTAGATCTGGGGATGAAGGACGCCCAAAAGCAGAAGTTGCTGCTGAACGCTTGAAGGAAATGAACCCTTATCTAAATATTGAATTTTATTTTGAAAAACTTCAAAAATTACCGATTTCAGTCTACGAAGAATCTGATGTTATAATTGCTGCCCTGGATAATTTCAATGCAAGGCTAGACTTAAATAAGATCTGCCTCAGATTGAAAAAACCAATGGTTGAAGGAGGAACAGTCGGATTTGAAGGACATGTGCAAATTGTAGTCCCAAAAGACTCAGGGTTGAGATATAAGAATAAGGAAAACGAGATTGAGAGTTTAGTAGAAACAAAGTTATGGGAACTTTCTGAAGCTGAACACCCAGACTATTTTAGGGCTCAAAGAGAAATTGAGCTCTTAGAAGAAGAAATTGAAAGAATTAAAGATAAACATATTACTCCTTTAATCAACAGATTTCGAAAGGAATTTGAAAATGTTTTTGATTGGAAATATGGACCTGATCTATTAGACCAAACTCCGTGTTATAGATGTCTAGTTCCAATTCCTCCTGCTGATGATAAGTTAGTTGCAGCTTGTACTTTAAAGGGATTACCACGTAACAGGAATCACTGCGTTATAAAAGCTGAGGTTGAATTTGAGAAAAAATATGGACACAAACCAGATTTAAATGTAGATGATGAAGTGGTACAATTAAAAGAGTTAGCCCAACATGAATTAGAAAAATTAAGAGAGAGAGTTTTTGATGAAAATGTACCCCTTGAAGACAGGGATTCCTTACCTGAAGATCAAATAAAAGAATGGAAAGAAAACATTAAAGAGACTTTTGGAACAGACTACAAATTTGAAGAAATGGAGAATATTTTGGGTAACAAGATTGCTGCTATACAAACGGTTAGCTCTGTAATCGCTAGTATAGAATCTCAAGAAGCCTTAAAACTTTTATTTAGAGTAAACGGAAGAAATATAGGTGCTCCAATGGATCCCCCTTATGTGAATTATAATGGAATTTATGGACAATTTGATCATTTAAATATTATTAAGAGAGATGATTGTCTTGCTTGTGGAAAAATCGAAGGAGAGGAAAATGTAAAAATAGTTGTCCCTTTTGATGCTGATGTTGGATACATCTTCGAAGCCATGGATATTTCGGGTCATGAATTAGATTCTGAATTATGGATGATTACAAATCCAATGACTAAGGAAATCTATTGGAATCCCTATATGCCGTCCCTGAAGGACCCAAATATTAAATTGACTACTTTAAAGATAAAAAGTAATGATATAGTTACTTTAAGCCCTTTAGGAGAAGCGTTGAAGGAATCAGAGATAAAGAAGTATAATGTAATAATTGCATTTATGTAACAATTTATTCTTTCTTTACTTTTTCTTTTTTTTTACAAACTTGATTAGATCATTAATCCGGGATGTGTCAATCCCACTATTTTTACCAGTTATAATATCCTTTTCCATATCACCGAAATATATTATTTCATCTTTTCTTGCGCCAAAATAATTCTTGATCTTTAACAATCCTTCTGGATTTGGCTTCCAATGTCTTACATCTTCTCTTCCTACAATATATTCGAAATGATCTTTTATTTTTGCTATCTCCAAAGACTTAATGATTGTGTCCCTCATATTGAGAGATAGAATTGCCATTTTAACATTATCTTTAACCCCAAATAAATTTAAATTATTAATAAAAAACAACGTCTCCTCAATAGGTCGAGTCTCATGTATTTTTTCCATTTCATACTGTAGTATTATCTTAAAAAACGATTCTAAGAGTGTAATATCATTTAATTTCACAATTTTGCTCAGACATTCTGAGACGCTCTTAAATGAGTGATTTCCACCATGAACCTGAATGAATTTCTTGGATAGGGTCTGTTTTAGAGTTTCCCAATCCACTTCTAACCTTACAATTGTACCATCCAAATCAAAAACTACAACTCTCTTATTTTCAAATTTTTCCTTCTCTATCATTTTTCCTCTTAGGTGTATAGCTCTTTTACAATCGTCTGTAAAACATAACTTGATATCCCGTTTTATGGAAGGGACATTTCTCAATACAAACGGAACAACCCGTTGTTTTATAGAAATATTCAAAGCATTTCTCACTATCTATTCTGGTTATCGTTCCATTCTCATTTGCCATTGGTTCTTCCAATATCGCATGGACGGGACAAAAATTAATGCACCACCTACAATTTTTACAGAAATTAGATATTTCTATTTCAGTCTCCTGATTTTCTGGAAGGGGTCCAACATTTACTGAAATTAGAGATAATCTTTGCCGTGGTCCAAATTTTTTAGTGATTAATAGTCCCTGTCTTCCGATTTTTCCCAATTTAGCTTTCACTGCCATTGCAGGAAGGAGTATAGGCCCTCCAAGGGGGTGACAAGCAATCGCCCTAATACCTTTGGATCGTATAAAATCTGTCAGTTTGTTTGTTGCATCTCCTAATTCTGCATATATGCGTATGGACTCTAACCCCGCCGGAGGATCTGGTGCGGTATTGATAGCATCATAATCCATTTCCATCCCTAAAACAATCCCATTTTTATAAAGGTATTCAATTCCTCCTACATAATCCTTTTCAAACATTAAGTTATCATCTATAGGTGCAAATCCAATAAGATCAATTCCAAGAGACTCAGCCTTCTCAATGACTTCCTTCCAGAACTTTGTAGGAGCCTGTGCTAGTTCCTGGGGAGGGTTTTCAATTTCTTTCTTGTAATCACTCCTTGCTTTTTGGATCCCTTTAAACATTTTTGGTATTATTTTCGAAGCTTGTTCAACGTTGAATAAAGAGATATCGAACT
>JAEOTL010000395.1 GCA_016839845.1 Promethearchaeota archaeon | reverse complement strand
TATATATATAGCAATGACGCCTCCTTGACGTCCCCAGTCTATCTTAATATGACCCTTCCTACTACTTTCATTAAAGATAGCAGCTTGTTTTTCTTCTTCCATGATTTACTATACCATTTAAAATCTGATATTTATTAGAAAAATAATTCGAATATAAAATTAATCGTTAAAATTGTCTCTCTTTTTCGTTTTTTGATCTACAAATTTATTTAATTTCAAATCCCAAGTATATCTTTGTGATGTCCCTTTATCCCACTCGTCTATTAGCTGGTTTTTTAAAATTTCAGCAATTGCTCCTTTGGGCAGTTCATCAACAAATTCAATGTATCGAGGGACATGAAAATAGGCAAGGTTATGATACATGAAATCACTTAATTCTTCATACGTAATCTCTTTATTTTTAGCTTTTACTGCGATAAGTTTTAATTCCGTATTCGAAGTTGTCCCATTTTCTATAGGGATGATAGTGCTTTCAATTATATGAGGATAAGAGTTAACAATATTTATAATATCGTGAAAGAATATCGTCTCTCCTCCCAGGTGTAAGCATTCATCTTTTGTTCCTTTATAGTAAAGGTATCCATCAAAATCAACATACCCATACGTCCCAGTATACACCCAACCATCATCTCCTATCTCAACATCCTCCTTATCAGGATGCTTATAATATTCAAATAAACTTTGAGACTTCCTTCTAACTGCAATTTCACCAATGATGTTCGGAAATACATCATTTCTTTCAGAATCTACGATTTTCAGTTCAGTAAAGTCTAACGGAACTCCGATTGAGCCGATTTTACCCCCTCTCGAACCGATTCTATTTATAGTTACCCCTACTGCCTCAAAATGAGACCAGCATTCATATAATGGGATTCCAAACCTTTTTTCAAAAGAATCCCAATTACCCAATCCTGCCGCAAATCCAAACCCCATTTTAAGTGAATGTGATCGATCGTTAATATTGGGGGCGTAATGTAAAAGTTCTGTTAGATATCCCCCAAAATAACAGAATGTTGTAGGTTTATAACGCTTCACATCCTCCCAAAATCCCGAGGGTTTAAACTCTTCGGCTATAATCAATTTTAAGTCATAAAATAATGCTGGAATTATTCCATAGAAATGTGCTGCGATTTGTGATAATGGAAAGGGACAATATAGGGTATCTCCTTGCTTTATTCCCAGATTTTTTAATTCAAGCCCCAATACAATACCAGGAAGTACAATATTTCTAAATATGATACCTTTTGGCTTCCCATTTCTTCCTTCCGAATATGATAACTCAACCGGATCTTGATTAATTATGTCTATTTTTAGGTTTTCTTTATTTGGCGTTTTTAGCTTTTGAAAATCTTGATAGAAACTAGTAAATTTAAACTCTTCTGGAGTATTACGAAGGTATACTATTTTTACTTTTGTAAGTTGTTTCTCAAATTTTTCGAATTTACTAAGAAACTCATAGTCTAATACTACAATTTCTGTATCACTATTATTAATAATTTCTTCAATAAAATCCGGCTTTAATGGGGGGTGAATAGGCACCGCAATACAGTCAGCTTTTATTATCGCCGCCCAAGTGAAGATGAATTCAGGGCTATTTTTCATGATAACAGAAATCTTCGGTTTCTGTAATTGCATATCCTCTATGACTTTTCTTATACCATGAGCTATCTGATTTGCAAATTCGTTAATTTCTTGGTAAGAGTATACTTTATCTTTGAAATAAAGAAATGGAAGATCCTTCTTTTCTGATGCTTTAATCTCCAATAATTTTGGAAGTGTTGCATTATCTAACCCATAGTTTCTGATGATCGTTGAGCGTTCATCACTTTTGCTTATGACCAGAGTATCATCTTCAATTTCTATTAAGACATCTTCATTGTCTTGGAAGGGGAATGACTCATCTTTACAAATTTTACTTGGAATATAAATCCAGACGCTTTTGTATCCCCCATTCCCAGATTTTTTCGTTGTTAATTTACCTTTTGCTACTAACATAATGTTCCCTTTGACCCATTTTTTTGGGAAATTTTTACTCCCGTATTTTTATTGAGTAATGACTTCTGCTATATAATATTTACTCTAGTTGGGAATTAGTTGTCAGAAAAAGTTGATACTTAATTGGGTATATGTTCGTACTTACAGAACGAAAATTCAAAAAATAAAAAGAAAGTCGTATTTTTTATAAGGAAAATTAGAGTCTTCTTCCGATTTCATAACCCTCATGAATAGCATTTAACATTCTTCGTGCTTGCGAACAATCTCCTATTGCATGTACATTTGAGGTTTTCTCTTTTAATTCATTAAATAATGAATTGACTGGATCCATACCTGCAGCAATAACCACTGTATCCGCTTCAACAATTTCAGAGTTTCCTTCTCTTTCGATCTCTACTCCATCGTTTAGGATTCTAATGACTTTTGAAGATGTATATTGACTAATTCCCCACCTAGCTATTCTCATGGTAACTGACCATCTCGTCGCTGGTCCGACATCACGCGCAATCTTAGGGAGCATTTCGATTATTGAAACTTCTTTTCCTTTAGATATAAGGGCCTCCGCTGTTTCACACCCAATCATTCCTCCTCCCACTATTACAACATTATTACCTGTAGTTGATATCCCCTTTAAAACATCTAGAGCCATTACTACGTTTTTGGAGTCAATTCCTGGTATATCTGGGATGATTGCTTTTGCTCCAGTAGCCACGATGATTTCATCAGCATTTTCCTTCAATATAGAATCTACTGTTGCTTCCTTATTGAGCTGGATATTGACTCTTAATTTTTTCATCTGATATGCTAAATAATTCGTTAAACAATTGGTCTCTTCCTTGTGTGGGGCTAAGGATGCTGTTATTAAATTTCCTCCTAGCATATCATTTTTCTCCCATAGAGTCACTTGGTGTCCCCTTAGTGTCGAAACTCTTGCAGCCTCCATACCAGCCGGACCACCACCAATAATGAGAATTTTTTTTGGTTTTTCAGCGTTGCTGAATTTGTCACCCTCCTTGCCTAATTCCGCGTTTACAGAACATACAACTGGTCCCCGAGTAGTCATAGCATCAAAACAACGACAACATGCGATACACATATTAATGTCATCAAAATCACCCTTCATCGCTTTTTTTGGGAAGTAAGGGTCAGTTAAAAATGGTCTACCGAAATGGACCAGATCTGCTCTCCCGTCTCTAATGATTTCATTTGCAAATCGAGGATCATTGATTCTCCCGC
>JAEOTL010000394.1 GCA_016839845.1 Promethearchaeota archaeon | reverse complement strand
TGAAAGACTAATGTGGTTTATAGAATCATGGATGACTTATGAGGAAACAGGACAAGCCATTGATTCATTGGCAACCGCTCTAGATAAGTTAGGAGTCAAAAAAGGAGATGTGGTTGCATATTTAATGCCAAATTGCTTTCAATATGTTATTTGTTTTTATGCGACAGTAAAACTAGGAGCAATCGCAACTGGTATAAATCCCACTTATAAACCTTTAGAAGTACTACATCAACTTAAGATGACTAATTCTAAGGTTTTAATTACTTTAGATGCATTGTATGGAGAATTCGTACGCCCAATTATTAGTAGAACTAATATAGAAATGGTAATTTATACAAATATCGCAGATTTAGCTTCAGGGTTATCAGGAATAAAGAAGAAATTAGGAAAAATGATTGGTAAAATACCGACAGGAAAAGTTGATTTTCCTAGTGCAATTAATTTTATGGATCTTCTTAGTACTGAACCCGATCTTCCAGAAGTAGAATTTGATCCTACTGAACATACCGCTACCTTTATTATGACTGGTGGAACCACAGGTGTCCCAAAAGCAACAGTCTTAACGCATTTTAATTTAGTTTCTAATGCAATCCAATGTGTGTTATGGGTAGGTGGTGAAGATCCTGGAGTAGGGGACATTGGGGCAATTCCACTATATCATTCATTTGCAATGACAGCAGTTATGAATGTAGCCATAGGTTTAGGGGGATGGATGATGCTCTTTCCAAGACCTCCTCCAACTGGCGATTTTTTAAAGGAAATTACTCATATTGAAGCTCCAAAAGGCCTTTTTTATGCTGGTGCTGAAATATTATTTAAAAGAATAGCGGATTTTCCAGATTTAAAGAAATTTCCAGAAGTAATGGGGAAATTAAGACTCTGTATTTCAGGTGCGGGACCTCTACATGCTCCTGTGCAAAAATCATTCCAAGAAAATACCAAAGGAAGAATTGTTGAAGGATATGGACTTTCAGAATCAAGTCCAGTAGTAAGTGCAGGAAATTTATTCGGTGAGAGCCCAATTGGAACCATTGGAATGCCATTGACGGGTACAGATTGGGGTATTTTCGATTCAGAAGAATTTGAGAAAGGACCAATAGCGAATGGATCATCTGGGTCAAAATATGGGGAAGAAAACACTGGAGAGATTTGTGTATGTGGTCCCCAAGTTATGAAAGGATATTTAAACCAACCAGAAGAAACAGCAGATACCTTGAAAAAATGGGATGGTAGGACATGGCTACTAACGGGTGATATCGGATTTATGAACGAAGATGGTACGATCGCGATAAGAGATAGAAAGAAACAATTGATTAAAGTTGCAGGTCACTCAGTCTTTCCTGCGGAAGTTGAATCTATGCTTATGAGTCATGAAGCGGTTTCTGAAGCAGCTGTAGCAGGTTTACCCGATCCAGCAGGAAAAGTAGGGGAAATTACAAAAGCATGGGTCGCCTTGAGACCTGAATATCAAGGTAAGATAACTGGAGAAGAATTAATAGCTTGGACTGAGAAGAACATGACTAAATGGAAATGCCCTGCTGTGATTGATATAATTGATGAAGTTCCTAAGAGTGTTATGGGGAAAGTCCAGAGACGAGTCCTCCAAGAAGCAGATCCTTTGTATAAAAAATAATTCTTTAACCTATTTTTTTTCTAGACTTATAAAAATTAGACTAGGTTTTTACCTTCGAAGTTCACGATTTACCTTACAATCCTGCATTAAATTTTCACTAAATATATAATATCTCTTAAGTCATTGCTGATCCTCCTTTGTCCATCATATTCAGAAAACATGGAGAATTTGTAATGAATATGTAACTAATTGGTTTTCAATCACAAGTTTTTATTATATATATAGTAGAAAGTGAATATCTCTGAAGAGTTCAGTCTTCTTTTGAAAATAAAATCAAAATATACCTATAATTTGCGAAATTTAATATAGTATGACCAATTTTAACTATTATAGCAAAATCAAATAATTCCTCGTTTTAAAAATGCCTGAAGTTAAAGAAGATAAAGCTTTTCCGTTTATAGAGGGAGAAAATGTTTCTCTTTGTCCATTAAATATGGATCATATCAATCTCTATACTAAATGGATGAATGATCCAAAAATACGCAGATTTGAAAGGAACAAATTTCCCCAAACTGTTGAAGAAGTGAAAAAATCTTTTGAATCTAAAAATCAAGATGTAAAAGTAGAATTGTATTTTGAAATATGGCATAAGAATGATAAGAAACCAATAGGATATATAGGATTTCCTCATATTCAGTGGTTTATACGAAATGCTTTCATATTTTTTCTAATTGGAGATAAAAACTATTGGGGACAAAACATTGCAACAGAAGCAGGAAAACTTGTAGTTAATTACGGTTTCAGTGAACTTAATCTACACAAAATAACAGCTCGAACATTTTCTACACATATGTCT
Source organism: Promethearchaeota archaeon (assembly GCA_016839845.1). The sequence goes on along the minus strand of JAEOTL010000394.1, from coordinate 2,585 downwards.
TCTATAAGAGTAGCTGAGAAAATTGGATTTACACATGAAATAACTCTTAAGAATGAAGTATACATAGATAGTAAACACTTAGATATTGTAGAGTATGCTATTTTTAAAGAAAATTGGATGAAATCCCAATAATCATCTATAAACCAATTTGTTATTATATAAAAGGTAATCAAAATGGCAGAAAAAGAAAAATCTACTGATAAATGTAATTCAGAAGCTTTTCCTTTTATAAGAGGTAAAATAATTGATCTATGTCCACAAAAATCCGAATATGTGAACTTGTATATTAAATGGAAAAATAACCCTAAAGTTCGTAAATATTCTCGAAATGTAGTACCAAGGACTAAAGAACAACAGAAAAAAAGATTCGAAGAAATAAGGGAAGGATTTAGAGATCATATCTCTTTAGATATATGGCATAAAAAAGATAAAAAGCCAATAGGTCAGTGTGGATTAGCATGGATTAATTGGGTTAGTGGATGGGCAAATGCATTTCTTTTTATTGGCGAGCCTGAGTATTGGGGGAAAAACATCGCTACTGAAGCTACTGAATTACTTGTTGAATACGCTTTCAACGAATTAAATCTAAAGAAAATACAAGGTGGAGCGGCAATTGAAAATATTGGATCCTGGACAGTTGCTAAGAAAATTGGATTTAAATTTGAAGGAATAAGAAAACATTCAATGTATGTGGATGGAAAGTTCGTTGATGTCAAGGTTCATAGTTTGCATAAGGAAGATTGGATAAAAAGTAAAAAAGACTAAACCAACTTTTTCAATGTTTTACATTATTATTAATCAAATATGAAAACAAAAAAATTTGTAAAGAAATGAAAGAAAACAAAATAATAAATTCTGTTCCCTTCTTAGAAGGAAATATTATTGACTTATGTTCGATTAACTTAGAACATGTAAATCTCTATACCAAGTGGAGTAATGATCCCAATGTTCGTATATACTCCAGAAACGTGATTCCTTGGAATTTAGAGGAAGTAAAAAATTGGCTCGAAAAACAGAAAGAAGGCATAAAAACAAACGTCATGTTCGAAATTTGGCATAAGAAAGATGATAAACCAATTGGAACAGCAGGATTATCTGATATTAAGTGGTTTAATAGAAATGCTAATTTATATGTAGATATTGGAGAACCAGAATATTGGGGGCAGAATATTGCTCCTGAAGTAAGTAAATTGCTGATTGATTATGGGTTTGAAGAACTAAACTTACATAAAATTTATGTGGGGATTTATTCACCTAATAAAAGATCTTTACGAGCAGCAGAAAAAATTGGCTTTAAGTACGAAGCTACACTTAGGGAACAGATTTATATTGAAGGAGAATATGTTGATGAATTACAATTTGCTATTTTCAAGAAAGATTGGTTAAGCTCAAAATAATATTTCAACTAAAATTCTATTTAAAATACAAATAATTAAGATTTGATGAAAGTTATGGTCGAAAAAGAAGAGAAAGAGAAAGAAGTTCCAATTTTTATTGAGGGAAATGAGATAAGTTTTGCAGTCCAAGATTCAGATCACATTGATTTATATGCAAAATGGATGAATAATCCAAAAGTTCGTGTATTTGCTCGATCGGAAACACCTATAAGAGTGGAAGATATTAAGAAATGGTTTGAACCGCGGAAAGGAAGAGTACCATTTTTTATAGTCTTTGAAATTTGGCATAAAAAAGATAAAAAACCGATAGGTCAGTGTGGATTATCATGGATTAATTGGGTCAGTGGATGGGCAAATGCATTTCTTTCTATTGGCGAACCTGAGTATTGGGGGAAAAATATCGCTACTGAAGCAACTGAAATGCTTCTTGAATATGCCTTCAATGAATTGAATCTTAATAAACTACAGGGCGGTGCTGCTGTTGAAAATATAGGTTCATGGAGTGTTGCTGAAAAGGTTGGATTTCTATTCGAAGGAATACGCAAAGATACCATGTATGTTAACGGTAAGTATCATAATAGCAAAACTCACCGTATCTTAAAAGAAGAATGGATGAAATCTAAAGAATTAAAGTAGTTTTTTTCAACGCTATTAGTTTATCTCTTAAAAATCTAAAAATTTGATGATCTAATTCAAGATATTTAGATTATTCAATTATGAATTTCATAAACTTTTGAAATAATCGACAATTAATTTTTCTATGGAGTCAACTGTTTCTAAACACACCTTTAAGAGTTATCTATTTTTCTGGGGAGGGCAATTATTTTCATTATTAGGCTCATCTATCGTTCGGTTTGTCATTGTCGTGTGGATAGCTTTAGAAACACTGAGTCCAATTTTTGTTTCTATAGCATTTTTCTTGGGTGCGCTTCCAATGGTTGTGATCCCTCCCATCTTGGGAGTGTTTATCGACAGATGGAATAGAAAACTTACTATTGCATTAACAGATTCACTTCAAGCTTTCATAACTTTTATGATGATATTATTTTTTTTTACAGGAGTTGCTAATTATTGGCTTATAGTTTTACTTAATGTTCTTCGTGGAATATGTCAATCTATTCATTTTCCTACTGTGAATGCTATAATACCTCTAATGATACCAAAAAAACATTTAAGTAGAATGAATGC
>JAEOTL010000123.1 GCA_016839845.1 Promethearchaeota archaeon | reverse complement strand
TTTCAGTCGCTTGAGCTACGGTAAAGTCTACTGCCACTATAGGATGAGTGTCCTCTATCACCTCCTCAAGTCTATTTACGTCACTAATTATGATATTGTTAGGATCAGCTACTCCTGCTATGTTTGCCAACTTATCTCCAATATTTGTTGTATCACACGCGGCAACAACATTGATTTCCTCATCTTCCAATGCAAGCTTGCTTATTAATTTACCCATTGACCCTGTGGGGCCAAATATTAACAAATCAATCATTTAAAAATCCTCCAAGGGGTGTTAAATCAAATCTAAATCCTTCAGAGTTGCTTTGATTTTCTTTTGATTTTCTTTTAGGGGGGGAGTCAATGGTAATCTCATTCTATTATTCATTAATCCCATTAGATTAGCAGCGTACTTAACTGGTCCTGGGTTTGTTTCAATGAACAACACCTTAAATAAGTCAAATAGTTGTAATTGTATTGCACGTGCTTTTTTCCAATTATCATCTAACATGCTCTGGGTAAAATCTACCAACCTCGAAGGAATTATGTTAGAGGCAACACTTATGACACCTTTTCCTCCCAAAGCCATAAGATGATATGTCATACCATCATCCCCACTTAACACGATAAAATCTTCTGGGGTTGTTTTAATAATTCTTGTTATTTGGTCTATGTCACCACTTGCACATTTGATCCCAATGATATTGTCTTTCGCATATGCTAGTTTTGAAATTGTTGCTGGCTCCAAATTTCGTCCAGTTCTACTCGGAACGTTGTATAATATAATTGGTAAAGAAACTGAATCTGCAATTGCAGAGAAATGATCTATTAAGGAGTGTTGTACTGGTTTATTGTAATATGGAACGACAACTAATAACCCATCAGCTCCAGCTTGTTCAGCATATTGAGATAATGAAATAGCCTCTGCAGTTGAGTTACTACCGCTCCCTGCTAGAACAAAGGGATCTCTCCCGCTTTTTTTTGCCTCATCAACGGCAATATCCATAGCTTGATGATGCTCTTCATGTGAAAGTGTGGCACTTTCTCCAGTTGTTCCCATAGTTAATACTTGACAACCGTTTTCGATTTGGAACCTAATGAATTCCCTATATTTTGCCTCATCAATGTTAAGATCTTCATCAAGTGGTGTTATCATGGCGGTAATTACATTTTTCAATTTATCAATTTTAGCCATTCAAATCATCTTAATTATAATTTAATGAGTGAGTTAAAAGATTAATTAGCAAAGTTCGTTTATAAGCCTTTTTAATAACTTTAATGAGTTTCTAGGGTAGGTTTATATAAAGAAAAAATCCATCATTCGGATTTTGGCAAAAAGTTAAAAGATTAAACATACATATTGATTTACAATGTCTCTTGATCTTTTAGATAAATTTCAAGGAACTCTCATTGCAGTCGCTATAGGGGATACCTTGGGACATCCTTTTGAAGGAAGGGACCGCACAGAAATCCACGCATTTTTTAGCAGTTTCGAAGATTTTATTCAGGAATACCGAGATATTTTTAAGACTTACACTGATGATACGCAATTAACTATTCATACAGCTAAGGCTTTAATTCAAGGAAATGGTTTCAATACCACTAATTTCATAAGGGAATATGTTTCTTGGTTAGATGATCCACCGATTGGACCTGGTTTTGGTTGTATCTCTTCAATTCAAAAATTGAAATATAATATTCCTTGGGAACAGGCAGCTTCAAACTCAGGGGGAAATGGGACTATAATGCGAATATCACCAATTGGCTTATTTTATAGTAAAGATATGAAAGGACTAAAAGTTGCTGCAATGAAATCAAGTGCTATTACACACTCTCACCCTGCTGCCTCAGCGGGAGCGATCGTTATAGCAAGGGGAATCGCTTTTTTACTTGATAAAAGCCCAGAAACAGGATTTTCAGTGGATGAATTTTTTGATGTAATTATATCTTCTATTTCTGATACTAAGGATAAAATCTGGAATGAATTCGTTGAAATTTTAATTAAACTAAAAAAAAATTTAGATATGCCGATAGAGGCAGGTTTAATAAAATTTTCTCAAGCGGGGGTCAAATCTCCTTACTTTTTTGAACCGCTGCTTGGTAAAGCCTTTGTGCATCCATATGCGATAAGCACCGTAGTGTGTTCACTATTTATCTTTCTTAAAAACTTGTCATCCTTTAGAGATTGCATTTTTGAGCTTGCTACCGCAGGGGGAGATAGTGATACAGCGGGAGCTATAGGAGGAAGTTTAGCTGGAGCATATTTCGGATTAAAAAACATCTCGGATGATTTAATACATTTGGTTAAAAAATATAAAAAGATCTTAAAGCTAGGTGAATCTCTATATGAGAAGTTTATTGAGAAAAATTAAGAGTTTTGACCTGATTTATTAAAGAAATTCTCCAAATTCGTAAGACAGGATTCACAAAATTCTTTTGGCTTATTATCAGTATCAATCAAACTATTGGAAAACTGCATTATACAATAATTTTTACAATGTGGTAACCCAAATGTGTGCCCAAGTTCATGAATAGCTTCTTTTAATATTCTTAAATCTAAAATTTCCTCAGATTCTCTTTGTCTATGAACACTCCCCGTTTCAATATAAAAATCGTCTCTAAGACGGGTTATTGAGATTACTGCAACACCCATAGTGTTATGTGCTAGCCCAAAAACAAAATTCAACTTATCTTTGTAAATATCCTCATCGACTACACCTAGTGTTCTAAATGAGCGGGTATTTTGAGACGGTTTCATTAGTTTTCTTAAGATCTTTGATGCGTTATATTGTAATCGTTTTGCATTATATTCGGTGGCGTGCAGGTGAAAATCAGAAGGATTAATTTTTATCTCAATATTAAAATGTGAAAATGTTTGTTCGATGTTCTTTTTTAATTTAATTAGAACATCTGGTTTTAGGGTACCTATCTTCTGTAAACAGATGGAGCTTTTCATTTTGAATTTTGTAAAGGCTGGTTATAATTTCAAATAAGAAATATCATTTAAAATTTAAAAATTGGTAGGGCATTGTCGATAAATATTTAGCAATATAAACTAAAAATCCCAATTACCAACGATAAAACTTTTTTAGAATAGTTATTTTTATAATCTATATCAACAACTAAGTCAGATTAACGAGTTTATAAAATCTTTTTGAACTACTGCCCGTTTATCAAGGGGAGGGTGGTCTAGCTTGGTATGATTCTTGGTTTGGGACCAAGGGGCCGGGGGTTCGAATCCCCCCTCTCCCATTTCTACATTAAATCCTTAAGAATTAAGAATTTCAATTCAATTTCGATGATTTAGGAGTTAACTAGTTCTTCTAAATCATTTGCATCTTGTGAGAAGAAGAATGTTTCCGGTATTAATTCTTGGATAGCCGAAAACAAAGAGAGGATAACTCCAGGATTACTCGAGGAAATTATGTGGTACCTGAGTATCCGGCTCAGTTTTGAAAATTTAATTCCATCTTTAAAAAATCTGCAGATTTGGAGAGCATTATCATCCAGATCTTTATTTTTTTGAATCCATACGACCATCTTTTTCTTTTTATTCTTTGGTTTAATCTTTAGTTTAAGTTTCATTTTAATACCGTTAAATTATATTATGAAGTGATAGACTCACTTTATATTGTATTGGATAGAATCTATTTAAACAAGGAGAATTTTGGCTACTTATCGTGATTTAGCAGTTTATGAAACTCTTTTCTTATTTTCTCTGTTTTTTTATCCTTTATCCAATATCGAATTTTTGAGGAGGTGAGAAACGTTTGTACTTTCTCATTTAGTGCTGCCAACTTAGCTTTATCCTCTTCTGTTAATTGGGGGATTTCTTCTTCAATCTTTTTCTTGACTTCTTTTACTTCTTCTTCAATAATAGGGATATTTATCTGAGCTTTTCCATGGACTAGCCTTTTTCTTAAGATTTCTTCAATACTTTTTGCCCACCCTTTAATCCATGGAAAATTACCCGTTTTTTGGGGAGGAACTATTTCGACTTCTTTTCTTTCAACTCTTATCAAGTCATCAGGGCAAGAATTTTCACACGCTCCACAATAAAAACAAGCATCTTCATTACATGCAATTTTCCCATATTTTTTGACATCTTCTGCTTTTTCGGGAATAAAGAACGATTCTGTTGGGCAAATATTTACACAAGCCTTACATCCTTGAGGATCACATTTATGAAGCATATTTTTCTTAATCATTACTTCTCCTTTTAAAGGAGAGTCTATAGAGAAGCAAAGCTCCGGGCAGTTCTGCTCAATATAATAGAAGTCTTCAATTTGATTTGTATCCTGCACGCTTAAGCAAAGTTGACAGGTTTCATCATTTCTATCCTCAGTACATTTTTTAGAGTCAATTTTATAAAACTTCCCTATTGTGGGGTATTCATCTAAATCGATTTGCCCTTCAGGTTCAATATGTTCATGGAAAGCGTTATTTGGGCAAATCACTGCACAGAGCATACAATAACAGCATTTTTCATAATCGATTAATATATTAGGGTTCGTATCATCTAAGATTCCTTGAGCAATTTCTGGAATTGGTCCAAGTTCAATCGCATCGGTGGGGCACACTAACTTACATAGAGAGCACCCAATGCATTTTTTTACGTCATATGTAAGTTTTTTGTCAACGTTTTGATATTTCCATTTAAGAATTAACTGATCGGGAGTAATTTCTATATCCTTTTCAATCTCATCTTCTTCTGGATTATCCTTACTCTGAGAAACTCTTGAAATTTTAAGGAATCAACTCACTGAAAGTTAATCATTAACCATTTTTTTAATTTTAATTAATTATTCCCTAATTCCATGTAACGTATCAGTAAAAAAAAAAATTTATGTATTGTAATTCTTACCTACTTTATAAATCTAGCAAAATTGCTCTGTTCTCAGGAATAATGCTCATAACTTTCCTTATCAAAATTATCGATATATTCAAATTGTTTTCCATTTGGGTGTAAACCCGGGGGTGCATATTTTAACTCAGGAAAAAATATCCCAATCCCTTTTCTTGCAATTACTACTGCAGGGTGGTCTTCTTCCTTAAATACCTTTTCCGTTATTCTCAATGTTATTTCCCTGCATAGTTGTTCATCTAAGACTCTAAATGAATGAATGTACTCATGCAAAAGAATGTGATAAGTATAAGCCCACACAATCTCGTATGGATGCTGTTTGATTAATTCCTTTAACGCTGTCTCATTCATTACAATACTAGTACCGGGAGCAACATGCGCTCCACCAATAAATCCTCCCTTATACATCCCCATTTCACCCATTTCTAAGCTAAGTCCTGCCCTCTGTCTCCCCCAAACTCGCCGAACATCTTTTTTAACTCGCTCGAATATTTCCGGTATTTCTTTTTTTAATTCTTCTAAGCTTACTTTAGTCACCTGGTGTAGCTATTTTTTATATATCGAAAAACCAATAATCATCCTCATCTTCTCTCATGAAATCCATTAACTCTGATAAATCTCTTAAAAGATATCTGATAGACACTTTGTTAGTTTCTCGGCGAATAGGGCCCATTTCTGAGAAAAACATGTCGTCAAGTAAGGTATCGATATTAATCCTCTTAAAATACTTAATCGGATTGTAAAAAAGAGTGTAGAAAATCTCCTTTTCTAAATTTGGTTGCTCTTTGGTTTTCAAATTTTGGTATTGATTTTTCATTAAATTTTTTAATTCTATGATAAAGCACTCTTTATTATGTAATAAAAGATTTCTTTTTTCTTCTAAGGCTTTAATATTATGTTCAATTTCATTGATTCTTTCACCTAAAAATCTGAGTTTATCTTTTGGTCTATTGATTTTTTGATAATCTATCTCACACCCTGTATCTTTGAGTTCGAGATTCTCTCGGTAGTCTTCTATCTTTGATACGTTATAATGGATATTATAGTAATCGGGAGTTATATCAATCCGAAAGGAAAGGTTACTCTTAATTCTATATTTAATATTACGTGGATCTTCCCCGAAACTTTCAATAATACCATAATCAGAAAGTACGTTAAGTTGTGAATGTATTGCTTGCCTTGAGATCTTTTTGCCAAACGATGCCGCCAATTCTGAAGCCCCTAAAGGTACCTTTGCTAATTTAGAAAGAATAATCCTCCTTGTAGGATTTCCTAATATCTCAAGCAAATTATCCAAGCTGAGAAATAATTCCCTTCTGCCTTGCTCTTCTATTTCCATTCGATTTACTCCTTTTCTTTTAGTCTTTTATAATTACATTAAAAAAATTTGATTAACGGTACATTCCTTCGGATGGTTCTTTTGAGTATTTCTCGTGAGATACGCGAGCTTTCTCTGCTGATTTCGATACTTTTGCTAAAGCTTCATCAAATTCGGCTTTTGATATTTTAACCTTCTTCACTGAAGCTGCATCTTTAGTATTGATTTTTGAATCGATTACAGCTTTCCTAATAGTTAATAAGGTTGCTTCTTCACAAATAGCTTGAATGTCAGCTCCAGTATTCCCTTCTAAATTCTGTGCCATTTGCTCAATGCTTACATCAGATGCAAGAGGTTTATTCTTAAGATGGATTTTAAAGATCTCCTTCCTGGTATTCTTATCAGGCATTGGTATTTCCACATGTCTACCAAATCGTCCGGATCGTAACAAAGCAGGATCGAGCATATCAACCCTATTCGTCGCTGCGAGTAAGATTACGTCTTTTAATCCTTCTAATCCGTCCATTTCGGTGAGTAATTGCGATACAACTTGTTCCGTAACCTGTGAACTAGCGAATCTACCTCTCATTCCAGCAATTGCGTCAATTTCGTCAAAGAATATGATGCATGGTGATGCCGCCCTTGCTTTTCGAAAAGTTTCTCTAACAGCTTTTTCACTTTCTCCTACCCATTTAGAAAGAAATTCAGGACCTTTCACAGAAATGAAATTTACTTCACTTTCATGAGCTAGTGCCTTAGCAAGTAATGTTTTCCCTGTTCCAGGAGGTCCGAATAATAATATTCCATTAGGAGGCTGTGAATTTAATTGAGTGTACAGTTCAGGATATTTTAAAGGCCATTCGATAATTTCCCTCAATTGCTGTATAGCATCTTCTAGTCCTCCAATATCCTCCCAAGTTTCTGTTGGTTGACTGATTAATACTTCCCTCAATGCTGAAGGTTCGATACTATTCAAAGCTGACCCAAAATTCTTCATATTGATCTCGAGGTCCATTAGTACTTCAGCAGGGATTGGTTTATCTAAATCTATCTTTGGTAAGATTTCTCTTATTGCTAGCATTGCAGCCTCTTTTGCCAAGGCTTCAACATCTGCCCCAACAAAACCATGGGTTTTTTCAGCCATGAGACGTAGGTCAACATCTTCATGCAACGGCATACCACGAGTATGAATTTGCAGGATCTCGTTTCTCCCATCGGTATCTGGAACCCCAATCTCTATTTCTCTATCAAATCTTCCTGGTCGTCGGAGTGCAGGGTCAATATCGTTTACTCGATTGGTTGCTCCAATAACTATAACTTCACCCCTCCCCTCTAATCCGTCTAATAATGAAAGTAGCTGAGCGACAACCCTTCGCTCTACCTCACCAGTGACGTCTCCCCTCTTCGGAGCAATAGAATCTAGTTCATCAATGAATATTATTGATGGAGACATTTCTTTTGCTTCTTCAAAGACTTTTCTTAAATTCTCTTCACTCTGACCATAAAACTTACTCATAATTTCAGGTCCGCTAATCGTAATGAAATGTGCCTCTGTTTCGTATGCTACCGCTCTTGCCAATAGTGTTTTTCCTGTACCAGGTGGTCCATGAAGCAATACTCCTTTTGGGGGATTAATACCTATTCGTTTGAATAATTCTGGATGTCTAATGGGTAATTCAATCATCTCACGGATTTTTTGTATCTCCTCTTCTAAGCCACCAATATCTTCATAGGTGACTCTTCTACCTTCAAGTTCTAAGATTTCTTTATGAGTTTTCTCTGAGATTGTAATTTTGGTGTCTAAATGAATTCTAACAGCAGCAGCTCGAGGTGCAAAATCAATTACTATAAAATCGATCCTTCGACCCATCGCATTAAAACTCATTATATCTCCTTTCGTAATCACACGATTTTCTAATATTCTTACTAATTGTTCTGATCTCCGGACCACAACCGACTCTTCCATCCCCGCAAAGGTAATTCTATCTGCTAAGCTCGCCTCAATTTTGCGAATTTCAACTAAATCGTCTAAGGACGCATTCAAGTTCCTGCGTAGCGAAGAATCTATTCGAGCAGCATTGGAACCTCTGTCCTCATCTTTACCAGGATATAGCAGAGCAGCAGTTTTCTTTCCCGCGACGGGATGAGCAATTTCAATAACATCTCCCGTTTTAAGATTCATTTCTTTTATTACTTCGGGATCTATTCGTATTCTCCCTCTCCCAGCGTCTGCCTTATATGCATCACTAATTCTTACTTTTCTCCCATTCCCTTTATATTCAGTCATCTCACTCATTTTTTTCTCATCTCTTTTCTTTAAATAATAAATATAATGATTATTTATTTACCTCATAAACTTTTATGATTGCTATTCCATTATTCACTTCAATTTTGTAATCGCTTTCTGAAGATTTAAATGGTAATGGTATTGTCTTCTTATAGGTTCGAACCTCGTTTTGGGCAATAAAGATTAAATTCTTGCCGTTATTCCTAAAAGTAATCTCAACATTTTCTATATTCATCCCCGGAATCTCTAGTAATACTTCTGTCATTCCTTCAGAATCACAGATCTCAGAATAGGGTTCAAATGGAAAATTCTCTCTACTCTCTTCAGTTTGGGAAGTATATTCTAATGCAAACTTACTGGCATCAATCTCGTTACTCGAGGAGGATTTGTATAGGTCGCTTAAGTGGGGAACCTTAGCTAAATCAACATTTTTTAACATCTCTTTGATTTTCATATCATCAAGATTCCCCTCAATTCTGATCTCAGGTTTATCCATTCCTCTCTCAAAGTGATAGGATACCTTAAATCCTTTAACTTGTTCATCATACGGGATTCTTCCCAAATCCTTTCTGTTTTCCGGAAGAAATAGAAAATCAATATCAAACATATCTGAATCCAATTTAAAGTATTTCTTAATCCGGTTAAAAAATTCATCAAATTCATCCGTCATTGTGCATCACCTTTATTTTTAGAAACGTCAAGAAAGAATTTACATAGCGCTTATTGACATTTAAACAATGGTATTTTATCTTTAAAAACTTATTGTTTTTGAAAAATAAAGCAGAGGGGGGAGGAGGATTAGTTTAATTGATAAGAATAGTAGTCCTTTAATAAATCGTGTAGGTGATTTTGATCTAGATTAAATAGCTTCAAAAAAAGGCTATCTATGAGATTTTGAGTTTGTTGATCACCATCAGAAGTGTGAGAAGTAGTTATAATAGAAAGAGTGTGATTTCTGATTTGGTCAAGTATTTCTTTTTGTTCTTTAGTGTTAAACAGTTCCAAATTGGGAAGGGGTAATCCTTGTTCGAGTTTAGTTTTACTTCTTTTTATCGTAAGGTTTTTAGCTTTGTATAAGAATGTCACGATTTTTGAGTTGAGATAAGCAAGAAGAAATAAATAATCAATTGGAGTGGATTTTGGCCAGAGGAAATACGTATCTGAGGTTGCATAATATGGTTGGTTTGAATATCCAAACTTGTTCTCTACTTCGATAAATTTAAAAAATATTTTTTCATGAGAGTCATACATGGGCTCAAGATCAATTAAATCTTCAGTAGAGTTTCTTTCAAATCTCCGAATGGAGGCTCCTCTTCTTGGAAAATATATATCTGCAGGATTTTCTTTAGCGTTAATTAAGATGTGTTGTAATTCATCTTTGAATTCATCTAGATATCCTATTAAATTTGGATATCGTTCTTTGAGTAAGCGATTCCGTTCATGTATAGAAGTAGTATTGAATTCATTCTTGTTGAGGAAAATTAGATACCCAAGATATTCATTGGTTCTATAACCATAAGAATTGATTGATTTGCTTTTATATATTTTTTTGAGCCGTCTCTTCTCTAGTTCACTAAGTTTTATAAAATTACTTCCAATCTTAATAAAAAACTCGTCATCTACGATTTTTAAGTTATAACTTTCTTTTAAAATGAAGATTGAATCTTTAATTAGAATTAAACCATTGCGAATGCGAAAATAATCGCCTAGTGAGGAGATTCTTCCATTTGACTCACAGTATTTCTCGATTACGTCAACAATATCTTTTATTTCCTGAGGAAGAATAAGATTCCAATTTTTATTAGGTTTTAAATCCTGATTTGTAAGAGCAGAGGTATATTTTCGAATATCTCGGGAATTTCTAAGAAGCCTTAAATCATTAAAAATTCTTTGATTATTGGATTCTTCCTTAGGGTCTTGATTTCCATGAATTTGGGTAATCTCAATAGGTTTATCGATTCCTCTAGCTTTCTCTTTGGGTGTCTTTTTTTGTAAGAGGAAAATACAATTATGCTGTCCCCGAGCTCCCCGAAATAAAGTTAATTGAGATAAATCAATATATTGAAGCAAAAAACATTCATCTAGAATATGAGGTTTTAATAATCGTATCCCAGTTTTTTCTGATTTTGTAATCCAGTAATTTGTTGTTATATATGTTAGTATACCCCCTGGATTCAGCTTTTCTATTCCTAAGTGAATGAAAAAGTAAAATAAGTCCATGTTTCCAACAAAAAATTTAGCACAAATTGGATACAAATCCACATACTCTTGAAATATAGTAGAATTGTAGTTTTGACCTAAGTATGGGGGATTTCCGATTATGAGATCGAATTTTTCCAGTGTACCCGAACCGAGAAAATTCTCAAATTTGAAGTTAACATTGGGATAGGAAGTCAAAAGTTTATCCTTAAGGGTGTAATCCATTTCATAAGCAGTTATATTTGAATATCCCCGTTTTCGAAGGGAGTCTAAAAAAACACCTTCCCCCGCAGATGGTTCAAGTACTTGGAGAACATGGATTGGTTTATCCCATTTTTCAATAAATTTGTGAAAGTTATCGACCATAAAGTCAGCTACATATCGTGGGGTGAAAACTTGTCCTATTTTTTGTTCCCCAATTGATGAGTTGTTTTTAGATACCACTGATCTAATTATTAGTTTAAGAGTCTATATACTTGATGGTACAGACATAAGAGGTAAAAAGAAAATAAAAAAAACGTTTCTCCTTCTATTTAATGTTCATGTTGGTGATCATGATGTTCCATTTTGATATTAACCGGACGTAAATTCCCAAGTGCCCAGCCTGCAACCTCATTAAGAGAGGGGTGTATAACCATGGATTTATATATTGGCATAAAGGAGCCTGCTTCTGGACAAGCACGATCTACTTTCGGAATATTTAATAGGTCATCTGTTTGTGGTAATTCGCAAGTAAAGCCAGAATTCATCAAATATACAAAAGGTTGTACCAGAACAGCAGCATGGGGACCAACGGCGTGAGCGCCTAAAATTTGATATGATTTGTCAACAATTAATTTAAAAAATCCATCGTCCTCATCCCCGGTTTCATATCCCATTGCAAAACCTTTCGCTACTGTTGAATAGTTTTTTATTGCGACGTAGATTTCATGTCCTTTCTTAATTGCTTCGTCTTGAGTCATGCCTACATGGCCCACTTGAGGGTATGTGAAAATCGCCCACGGGACTGATGAATAATCAACCTTCTTCTTTTGGTCTTCAGGGCCAAAAATATTATTAACACAAATTTCTGCCTCGTAATTAGCTTTGTGTCGAAATTGATAAAGTCCATTTAGATCACCAATACACCAAATGTTTTTTTTACTGGTTTCTAAATGCTTGTTAGTTTTTACCCATCCTCTCTCATCAACCTCTACCCCGGTCTTTTCTACTTTAAGCAAATCAGCATTTGAGCGTCTACCAGCAGCAACGAATATTTCTTCAGCAGAAACTTCAACTTCTTTCCCTGTTTCCATATTTTGCGCTATGATTATTTTCTCTTTCTTCTTAGATTTCGCTTTAATTGCCTTATGGTTTGTGAGGACTTTCATATATCGATTAAAATTTTGTTCTACAAAATGACTTATCTCTGGCTCTTCTGTTGTAATTAAACGCGGTAGCATTTCTAATATTGTTACGTCTGTACCAAACGCAGAGAAAATATGAGCAAATTCAGCAGCTATTACTCCACCTCCGATTATAATTAAACTTTCCCAAGGTTGTTTAGGGAATTTTTCTCCAAAAAAGCTTCTATTTGTTACATACCCAACTTCCTCTAATCCTTCAATAGAAGGAATGAAAGAACGAGCACCACAAGCTAATACGAATTTGTCACCCTTAAATCTTCCGAGGCTTTCCCTTCCATCCGAAGATCTTACTTCCATCTCGTACTCTCCAGTAAATTCTCCAATTCCTCGATAAAGAGTTAATTTTGGGACATTAGACAACCCTTCTTCCATCCCCTTACTCTCATCAATCTGAGCCCACATTCTTTTCCCAATTAATCCCCAGTCGATTTTATCAATCGTGAAGTTAACACCTACTTTAGAAGCGTGTTGAGCTTCTCGAATTAAATCAGCAGGATGGACTAATACTTTTGAGGGAATGCAACCCCGAGTCAAACATGTACCACCTAATTTAGACTCCTCAACAAGTGCACATTTTAATCCTGCTTGAAGACCTACATTCAAGATACTTAACCCTGCCCCGCTTCCTATAACCACAAAGTCATACGTTTCCATAAGTTCATTTTTGTCTATATCATTTTTAAAGTTTTTAGTAATATTCTAAATGAAATCCCTTAGAATGTAATAAAAAAAAAAAAAGAAATAAAAAAAAAAGGTCAATTATCACAATAGCGAGGGTAATATTCTTGCTAGGGGAACAGCTATCCCTCCGAGAAGGCTACCTAAAGAGCTAAGTTTTTTAATGTAGTCTTTGAAGTTCTTAGTCACTTTCACTGCTCGGGTTTTTCCTTCGATAATCGTTCCATCCTCAGATAACAGAAATATTTGGATAGTTTGCACTCCAGTTTCCCTTGGCTCTAACGTCAGCCAAGCAGTATCTCCGTTCTCTAACATTGAAGATAAAGTCCCAACTATATCCCTCCCTTGAGACGATATAAGAGGGATAGAGGAACTAGGAATAAGAAAGTTTCCACGGCCTTCGACCTCAATATCTAGTTTTAGTTTACTTGGTTCGAATCCAGGAGCATTTACTTTGATTGCATACTTCTTGGATTCTGGAGAATTGTTGTATAGGAAACAAAAAATATTCAACTCGCTATTTAAGTAGACTAGCTCTTGTGCAGTTGAGTCCATATAAATAGGGTCAATTGACACACGCTCAATATTATCAGCAAGCTCTAATTGCAACCTATCTATCACATTAAAGAATCCGGGGTTAAACTTTTTGATGTAGTTAAATAACTTACAAATGTCACGAGATGAAAAATACCAAAATCCTTCGATCAGTAATCCCTTATTAATATCAAAAACCTCTGAGTCAACATCAATAACTTCCTTTAATTCTTGGATAAACTGTTGTTCTGTTAGCACTTCTTGATACTTTAAATAATACAAAAAAAGTATTCTTTCAATGGCAAACGTTATCGGCAGTTCTTCAGCTTCTTGCTCTCTGACTTTTTGCATGAAGTTAGTGGTGAGAATTTGTGTTATTCCTGCCAAATATTCGTCCCATTTAAGAAATGTAACGGGGTCTAGGTGATTTGAGAGTATCTCGGCGAAGAAATTGTCCAGGAATATTTGATGTGTTGTTGGCTTATAAAAGTCCTGTAAACCATTCACATCATGGATATTAAGATTTAAACTCCTGATAAGTATAGCTAAACCAAAACCTACAAGTGAAAATCCAGCTGCTGCAAAGCCCAGGTTTAGATCTCCTAGAAATAACATTACTAGAAAGAGGACAAGTGCAACAAAGCATATTAATGAAATAATTTTAAGCAAATTTGTTACTCTTTTGACATTACTAGATAATAAATCAAATCCATCCAAGCTATCAATTGGTCTTCCTCGTGTTCGTTCAAATTTTAACCTTAATTTAAGGGAAGTTTGCGTAGAATTTGCGCCAAGTAGCAACATAATTGAATTAAAGAAGTAGATCCCTAAAATCACATAGAATATAATGGTCATCCAGAAAGTTAGGGGGGCAAGCAGTGTAAGTATAGTAATAATTACCAATACAATAGGGAGAACGAAGAGGAGCAACTTCCCTATTTTGGAGATGTAACTAATCATCTTTCCTTGAAATTTTTCCTTCTTACGAATTGCTGATAAATCTTTTTCACGTTTTTGTTCCATAATGTACATCATCTTTCAGTTGGAATTTATGAAAATCTGTAAGAAGAATATCAAACTTTATCTTTATAACATTTTCTACCAATAGAATAACGACTGAAAGGTCTGTTTCGTAAATGCAAAACTAAAAAATCGTAGCTTAATTTTCGTTATTACTACTATTAAGAGCTTTTACAATTGTTTAAAAGTACGTTTGATTTTGACATTGAACAGGTTGATGATGTTTATAGAATAAAAGTAGATGTACCATGGTCGCTACAATATATAAGCATTTATTTCTTTGAGCATAAAGGAAAGAGATTGCTTTTTGATTCAGGGTTTAATATGGCAAATTGGGGAGAACTTTTTTTTTCCGCTCTTAAGAAACTCAATTTATCAATACTTGATATTGATTATTGTTTTATTTCTCATAACCACACGGATCATGTTGGATTAGCACCCCTTTTTAAACGTGAAAATCCGAACATTAAAATTCTTATGAGTGAAATAACTGCAAAAACATTGGAGTGGGAAACTAAAGAGGGAAATTATATTAAAATCGAAGCAGAAGCTCAAAAAATCGCCGATCAAATGATAAGGTATGGATTTAATAAAAAGCAATCCAGAAAAGTAGTACAATTCCTAAGTTTTTGGCCTAAACAACGTCAATATCAAGAGCCTGATATTGTTTTGCATGATAGGGATGTAATTCTAGATGGCTTAGAAGTGATTTGGACCCCAGGTCATAGTTTTGGTCATATATGCTTATTCCATAGAGAGAAGCGATATCTATTCTGTGGTGATCATATATTGTCTAGAATTACACCACATATCGGGAATTACGTTATTCCAAAGTTTCTCACAGAACAATACCCAGAGTATGGATTTGAGAACATTCTGAAGCACTATCTAATATCGTTGGATAAGATCGATGAACTTAATCCAAAAATTATATTTCCCGCTCATCAGGACATCATCTACGATCCTCATAAGCGAATTTCAGAAATTAAGGAGCATCATAAAAACAGATTAGCTGAAATTTCTGGAGTTATAAAGAACAAGCCACTTACACCACTAAAAATCTCTCGACTGCATTTTGGAGAGGACCTTGACGAAACTAATTCCTATTTAGCACTTTCCGAGACTCTGGCACACTTAAAATTACTTGAACAGCAGAATAAGGTAAAGACCATGAAAAAAAATGGTAAAATACTATATTTTAGTTAAATAACGGAACTAAACTTTATTCACAACCTAGTCTATATTTATATTAATGTTAAATTGGATTAATCTGATTCTCCTTATTACTTCAACTATTGGAATGTCTATTTTTTACATTAGGAGTGTATTTCCCGCAAAATTAGCACAGAAAATCGGCCCAAAAGCATATAAAATATGTGCTTATTATCGAATTATTGCTAGTGGGTTTGAATTAATTACTGTCATGAATTACGTATTTTATTTTGTATTACCTGCCCCTTTTGTATTCCCCCAATCTTTTATATGGGATTATTCAATATCTGTTATTCTTGCTCTTTGTATTTTGATTCCAAGTGCCTATGTTTGTTTAAAAGGTGTAAAAGATGCTGGGAGGGAAGCACTTTTCCCAGATAAGGAGCATACTTTATATAAGGGCATATATTTGAAAATACGTCATCCTCAAGCTCTCGGTGAGAGTTTTATATGGTTAGCAGTTTCCCTGTTTCTAAATTCCCCCTTTCTTTTTCTATATTCAATTGTCTGGTTTCCTATATTTTATTGGTTTTGTAAAGCAGAAGAGAAAGATTTAGTGATAAGATATGGGACGCCTTACATTGAATATAAAACTAAAACTGGAATGTTTTTCCCTAAACGAAGGGAATAAAAGCAAAAAATTTTATTAACTGTGCTATCTTTTTTACAACCCAAATTTGAATACTCTTGAGAGAGGAAATGAGAGATATGAAAAAAAAGACTGTTAATGTTGGTAATATCAAGATCGCGGTTTGTGAAAGTGAAGGTGATGGTCTAGATGTGTTATTGATCCATGGTAATTCGTTATCAAGCAAATCTTTTGCAAAACAATTTGTGGAACCAATAGTGTCAAAATATCATGTCGTTGCTGTTGATCTCCCGGGACATGGGGATTCTCTTCCATTTGAAGATCCTAGAAATTCCTATAGTTTGACAGGGTATGGTAATCTAATCTCAGAGTTAATAGATCTTTTAAATCTTTCACAAGTAGTACTTGTTGGTCATAGTCTAGGAGGGCATATTGCCCTTGAAGTAAGTACAAAATCTCCCAATATTATAGGTATCCTTATCTTCGGAACCCCTCCTTTAGGAATCCCCCCAGCGATTAACCAAGCTTTTTTAGACCATAGATTAGAACCCTCATTATTAGTATTAGAAGGAGTTGAAGTTCCTCAGTTTTTTGTGGATGATTTTAATAGTACAGATCCTAATGCAAGAAGGTTTCTAATACGAAATACAGCAAAAAATAACTACGAAGATGAAATAGATATTGTCAAAAATCTAAAAATACCTTTAGCTATTATCCATGGAGCCCAAGACAAACTTATTAATCTAAATTATCTTATTGATATCCCTATTCCGACACTTTGGAGAAATAAGATTCAAGTTATTGAACATGTAGGGCATTCACCTCAATATGAGGCTCCTGATATATTTAACCGGATATTAGAGCAGTTTTTAGAAGATTTAAGCTAATATATAATTTGGATTCCCTTCTTTTCTAAATCTTTGGGGGGATAAATAATTACTTTGTTGAGAGAAATGTTCAGAATCTTAAGATTTCGTAAAGAATTTAGAGAGTGGGGAATATTGGATAATTTATTTCCTCTCAAATTGATTTCTTCAAGAGATTCAAGTGAATTTATCCATTCTGGGAGGGTAGTAATATTATTCCAACTCAAATCAAGCTGTTTGAGAGATTTTAAATTTTGAAATGATGCTGGTAATATTGAGATATGATTGTTTGGTAAAATCAACACCTCTAAAGAATCAATCGTCCCAAGAGACTCGGGTAATTCGTTTATATCATTATCATAAAGGTTCAACTCTTTAATTGAAGGTAGAAACTCAATCCAAGACCTAATATCATGGAGTTCTTTATTACCCCCCAAACTCAATTTTTTTAAGGAGGTTAATTGCTCAATCCACTGTGGAAACGTTTTCAGATCGTTTAATCCCACATTTAATGATTCGAGCGCGGAAAGTCCTTCTAAAGATGATGGAACTCTATCTAATTGGTTTCCATGCAAATTTAAGACTTCCAGAGAAGTTAAATTTCCTAGAGAAGGAGGAAGGGTTCTTAACCGGTTCTGGTCCAAATTTAAAACTTTTAGTTTGGATAATGACCCTATTGACTTTGGAAGTTCTCTTAATTGATTATAATTTAAATTTACATACTCTAAAGATTCTAGATGATGAAAACTATCCGATATAGTATTGATACTATTATGACTTAAATCTAAATATTTAAGTGATTTTAAAGAAAAAATAG
>JAEOTL010000393.1 GCA_016839845.1 Promethearchaeota archaeon | reverse complement strand
TTATCTGCTGGAGGTATCCCCATTTTAGCTCATCCAGGAATCTATAACGTGTCTAATTTTGAACATTTTATGGAGATGCTGATTGACGTGGGTATTAAAGGAATTGAGGTTGAATATACCTATTCAAAAAACAGACCTTTTTATGAAACGAAAAAAGCTGCTGAAGCTCAGAAAACATTGCCCGAGTACTTTCGTAGAATCGCAGAGAAGTATAACTTAGTAAAATCTGGTGGCTCTGATTATCATGGGGGAAAAAAAGGAATAAAAATAGGGGATGCTAATGTTCCCGATGAATATTTGAAGAGTTTGATTTAGTCTAACTGAAGATCTCTCTATTTCTTTAGAAGACTCTCTAACTCAAGAATTTGATCATCTATCTTCTTTTGATAGACTCGAACCTTACTTAGTTTTTCATTGAGTTCTTCTGCTGTTATTTCACCAGCTAATTCTTTCATATCAAAATCCAAACTCATCTTGTTTAGATCAGCCTTTTTCAGTTTAAGTTCTACTAAGGTTTTCCTTATATGTTCTTCTTGTTGATTATCAATTGTTACAGGAGCTTTTGGGCTAGGTTGGGATTGTGGAACCGTCTGTTCAATTTTAGCTTGTGTTGAAGTAGGGTTAGCGTTTCTGAATGGTACTGGTTTTGCTGGTTCCTGTGAAGACTTTGTTCCAAAAAGAGCAAAAGGAAGTTGATTATCTCCTCCTACCTTTTGAGAAGGTGCATTCTTAACGTGACCAAAAGCAGTAGTTTTTAGTTTGGATTTTGCATCCTTTGGGACGTGTCCAATTGTTTTTGACCTGATCTTCACCATGAAATCATCTGGATCTAGTTTCAATCCAGAATTGCTGGTACCCATTTGAGGTTGCTTCAAAGTGTCTTGCTTTGGTGATTGTTGTTTGGATATATCCATCTTCCGAGATAGATCTTGGGTCCCAGGTATGTTAACAGGATGTTGTGCTGGACCAGTTACTTTTGGAGGCACCTTTGGACTGGGAGGTTTAGGTCCCTTTGGTTCCTGAGTTAACGGAGTTTGTTTCACCTGGTTAACGGGTTGTGGATCTACTGTTTTAGCTGGTGCTTGATGAATTTCTCTTCTATCTGTTTCAATTGGATGCGCAGGTGTAGGTTGGGGAGCACCAACTTGATCTAGCATACCCTTTATTTTCTGAGATTTATCAAAAAAATCTTTCCCTAATGAATCATCTCCTAATTCGATACAAAGGTAACTAATTTTATCAAATAAGAACGCCGCTTTTTCAAAACTCGCTTCTTTTAAAGCTTTCGATGCTTCCTCTATTAATTTATCTCTCTCAAGAAGTGGTTTCAATAAGGGAGAAATCTCAGCACTCATCTCTAATATATCAGCAATTATCTGAATCATTTTATTTCGATTGTCAGGTTGTTTGGCAATCATCGAATATGATTTTAAGCCGAGAATTCGTTCAATGTCAGTCGGGCTTGTTGCATTTGGTAAGTCTTGTTTATTGCCTATAACAGCTGCATGAGCGTGGGGTGCTTGTTCCTTGATAAGTTCTAAGAAAAATTTACTTTTTTCAACATTTTCTAAGCTGGAATCGGTAATTAGTAAAACTGCATCGCTTCCCTTTATAAAATTATTCCAGAGATAGCTAAATTGTTCTTGCCCTGCAAAATCCCATAAATGAAAATGCAATTTCCCGATTTTTACAGTAGCGATATCCCCGGTAATTGTTGGGATATGCTGAACTGGGATTTCCTCAGCTCTAATTAGTTTTGTTATTGTTGTTTTACCAACACCTGAAAATCCAACTAAAGAGATCTTAGGTCGAAGATTTTTATGAATATTATCTACGATGGGATCAAATACTTCAAAAGTTTTTGCATCAAATTTGTGTTGCAGTATCTCTTCAAAGAGATTAATAAATTCTTTTCGGCATTTTACTAATTCCTTTTTAATATTATCAAATTTATCTGTTAGCCCAGTAACAAATAATACAGTTACACTCAAAGCTTTTTGGGTGATATATGAAACTCTAAATTTATAATAATCATGAAACTCAACTCTGTCCTCTTCTCTAACAGCCTCGTCGTTTAATATTTCCCCAACAAGATAATTTAAAGCTTCATGCTTAAGGGCTTTTCCAAAATGCCTATAATATAATAATTCATCTCCTTTATATATGAAAACTTGTCTTAATATAATATTTCACCTGGAAAATTTACATTTCGATTACTAGGGTTAACTCGAGATAAATTTTACGAGATCCTTAATAATAGAATATTTTTCTTTTTTAATTTCTTCTTGTTTTTGAGTTTCCTCAATTTTTGTTAATTCTTTTGAAAAGTCGAATACAGAAAATTCCTTTATCTCCTCTTCAACTGAATTCTCGCTTAACTTTGCGAGAAATGTACTAATATTTGGCATAAATTTTGCCAAATTAACGTTTAAACTTAATTTCGAAATTAGAATCAAATTCGTGGTATAAGAAAATAAATAGTGATAATCTTGAGCTTCCAAAGCAAATGAATTTATCTTTTCAAGTTTTAGTTCATTTGCTATTTCTTTCGAATTAGAGATTAAGGAAAGAATTCTGTGGGGTATAATTTTCCCTTTAGAAAATTCTTTAATCTTTGATCCTAGTATAACTCCATATTTATTCGCTATCGCACATTCAGCGTTTAAATCAGATTTTAGTTGTCCGATAATTTCTTCGTAATTAATTTGACTCATAATTTAGAAATTATGGTTTTGAATTATTAATAAAAACCTATTTATTTATATTTATTTTGTTATAAAATCAATATATCACTTAAATCTTGATGAAACTTATCAGATTTTAAATTTGAAAGTCTATAAATCACATTTTTCTGAGAAAGAATCTGATATTACAATCATATCAGAATCTAAAAATGCTATTAAAAGGGCGAAAAATAGTTTTTTTCAGCATCGAAAAGAATTAGAGAAATTTGTAGAAGAAAACGATCAATTTTTAAAGTCGTTTTCCCCAGTAAATGTGCTTACTGATCTAAAAATTATTAATAAGATGGCAGAAGTAGCTTGGGTATGCGATGTAGGACCAATGGCAGCAGTAGCGGGGGCTTTAGCCGATCTTATGCTAGAATCAATGAAAAATCTACATCCAGATGATAAATCTTCAATTTCACCAGTTAAAGTTGCTCTTGTAGAAAATGGGGGCGAAATTATTGTGGATTCAATAAAACCTATGAAAATAGCCTTATTCGCTGGAAATAATGAGTTAAATTTAAATCTCGGTTTCTTAATAGAAAAAAAAGATTGCCCAATTGGCATTGGAACAAGTTCCGCAACAGTGGGACATGCCTTTAGTTTCGGTCAAGCTGATGCAGTTACTATTTTTGCTAGAGATGCGTCTCTAGCCGATGCTGCAGCAACAAGAGTTGCAAACGCCGTTAAAGGAATAGATATTGAAGCATCGATTAAAAAAGGATTAGATATAACAGATGATATAGATGGTGTCTACGGTGCATTTATTAGTCGAGAAGACAAGGTTGGTCATACAGGCAAAATACCAAAATTAATTAAAATAGAAGGAGACAGAAATAAAATTATTATAGATAAAATTGACGCTTCATTTTTCAATAGTGATGAGGTTTTTAATTAACCAAATTCCTTATGGGAAGTTTAACGAATGAATTAAAATATAGTATCTATAAACATAGCAATTGAAGCTAGAAATCGTGTAACAATTCTTATAATGCAATGTATTGTAAATATTTTTAAGAAGAAAGTCTATTCTTTTTATATAGAAAAAATACAAGTTTGTGAGAAGTTTATTGGATAAACAGAGAATATTAAGGGAAGCTCAAGCTGTTGCCAAAAAGTATTCTTTTTGGATGGTTTCAGGAAATATCGCTCATTTATATGGGTATGTTTACGAGATACCTGAAAAAAAATATGAATTAGAAATAAAATTTGATGAGAAATTCCCAATTACACCCCCACAATTGATATATCATAATGAGATTAAAGATTTACTCGGGGACAACTTTGAATTAGATAAACTTTTCTCATGGTCTTCTGAATTTCAAGTTATTGATGTTATTGATGAACTTAAAACAAAAATCCAAGAGTCATTAGCTCCAGTTAAACCAGTTAAAGAAGATCCATTGGAATCCGTAAAAATAGAGGAAAAAATTGCAGATAGCTCGGAAGATGAAGAGTTTATTACACCAGATTTGGACGCTTATCCCCCAGATTTTCAATATGAAGAATTTATTACCCCTTCTAATTCTGATAATGATAATATTTTTACTGAACAAGATAAAGTAGAGTTATCTTATGATTCTAATCAAGAATCTACCAAAAAAACTGTTGCTACCCCTAGAGAAATCGTACGTGAACAAGAGTATGAAGAGTCTCCTCAATTAAACGTAGCGATTAACACTGAATTAAGTTTGATTCAACAAGAATATGCTTATGATCAAATTGATCAAAAAGCAGCTGAGATTAATATCTATATAACGATAACTCTCGCAAGAACATTTATAATTAAAATTGATTTTAATAATTACCCTAAACGACCAGAAATTCAATTCCCAAACGAACTTCAAAAATTATTGGGAGTTCCACAAAAAACCTTGAATTCATTAAAAGAATGGGATCCTAAAAATCCCTTACATATAATTGATGTACTACACGAAATAGAAAAGAAATTATTCTTCATCAAGGAGATCGAATCTCAAACTAAAAAAATCTCTGGGGAGTATCAAAGCGAAAATGATCTTGACAATTTAATGGGATTGAAAGTAAAGCTATTAACATACGGTTTTAAAGAATACATAATGAATATTGATTTGGAGACATACCCTAAACCCCCCACAATAAATTTACCTTTCGAATTAGAACAAATAATCAACGTTCCAATAACAGAGTTAAAAGCCTATAAAAATTGGATTGATAATGAATCAGAACCATTAGATGTTATAAGAGAAATTGCTTGGTTAGTTGATAAAAACTCAAGAATTAATTTTGAAATTGATTTGATAAAAGATCATTATAATGATCTGAAATATGATCCCGTCACTACCACTTTGACTGTTGACATGAAAGGAAAAATGAAAACTGAAGATCTAACATTTAAAATTCAAATCGATTTACCGGAAGAATACCCAATGAAGATACCTGAAATACAAGTTTTAAATGAATTTGAACTTGAGGCTCATGAAAAAATAAAAAAGGATCTTCATAATTCTTTTGATGATTTTTTTGATAAGTGGTCCCCTTTTAGTTATCTTATCGATTTATTCAATTTAATCTCTAAGAAAATTTTTGAGGTATCAGTTGTTTCCTGTGTTATTTGTCATAAAATTGAATGTCCAATTTGTTCCAAAAAGATTGCGGGGGATGAAAGTTGTCATGCGGAATGTCCCCATTGTAATAGAGCCTATCACCAACATTGTTGGGAACAGACTATAAAATCATTTGGGAAGTGTGGTTTTTGTTTACGATAAGCTGAAAATTTTCAAACCATTTATCACTATTTTAAAGTCACTAAATAACCCAATATAGAGGAATATTCTCGCCATTCTTGGTTGTAGAAGAACATATTTTATTTAAATAACTGAGACTATAATATTCCTCATTTTCCTTAGGTGTTAAGCCTCCAAATAATTCGAATCCTCGGTTTATTACATAATCACCCTCAAAAATTATATATACATCAGTATTATATTTTTCCTTGATTTCACGCAAAATATTTACCCCACTTTCATTAATATGACTGCTAGGAGGAAATAAATCTGTTAGTGCTGTCAAAATGTAGATATTTGCATTATAGTAAAAGGCTTCATTTTTATCGTTAAAAGGAAAATCATAATAATTGAATACATAACCCCAACCAAATTCCGTAAGAATTACATTTCGGTTGGATGTGTATGTATCATACCATTGCATGGTATTTACTTCACTTTTCTTCAAATTAAAAATATCATGACTTACTGATTCATTATAATAAGTTGTGAATAAGGAAAAAATAATTGTTGCTAATAGTACGATTTTTATCCATCTAAATTGAATTGAATTTGTTTTCACGAGTTTGTAGATATAAGATATAAATCCAATCACTATAATTGGTGGGATTAAATACAGAATTCTCTGCCATATCATATTACTGAATATTAAAAGATTAAGAATAAAACCTATAGTTAAAAGAAGAGCAAGTCCCAATCCCCAGAGATACAAGGGTTTTCCTCTCGACTTTTTTTGAAATAAGTATAAACCTACTATTGCGAATGAACTTAATAACAGAATTTCTGAGATGTTTAGGATGTTAATTACAGCAAAATTAAACCACACTATATTGATTATCAATAACAATATGGTGATTACAATTAAACAAGCAAAAATGAGAGGGATGATGATCTTATCCCCAATAATTTTGTAATAGGAATCTCTTCTTCCGATCACTGCTCTATATCGACCTTTTGTAAACACGATTGATTTCTGTATCTTCCATAGAACTAATACTCCTGCGACGATCCCTACAACACCAATCATTACTATATAATACCAAGAAATGTTAATGGTAAAAAAGCCAAATTGACCACTACCTATTCCTAAGTTTATAGTTACTAACGAAATCCCAAAAAGGCCACACATAAATAAAAAATCAATACCCCGATTGCGATCTTTGAAGAAATAGATAACGTATAACCATAAAAATGACAATAAGAAGATTAAAGAAGTAATGATGTGAGTAAGAATAGCTCCTATGAAAATTATTAAAATTAAAACATAAGTTACAGGAAGATCTGAGAGAATCCTTTGTTTTAGTGGTCGTTCAATCTTAACTAGCTTTTGCATTCGCATATACAATAAAAAAAATATCATTAAAAACATAATTAGTGAAAATCCCGAGGGCCAATACTGTAGCATCATAGTAGAAAATCCTAAAGAAGAGAATTCTAGAATAAAAACGCTTAGAAATGCTAGATTTTTATTTTTAAAAATTCTCATAGATATATTGTAAAAAATTAAACTTGACACAGAAAATGTATAAAATACAAAGTACCGTGGGATAAGAATATGATTTAAACCTGAAAAAAATGATATTACCGCCTCAAATATGTTTAATCCCAAAGTTTTATGATAATTTCCCAGAGGTAAGTAGTTTAATTGGGTTATAATTTTACTATTGAAGATATGTAACCAAGGGTCAGTACCGGCGAAGAAGCTCACTCTAACTGTGTTCAAGAAACAGATCAATGCTATAAATATAATTAATAAGACTCCGTTAATAGTTACATGTGCTTTGATATATTTCAATAAAGAAAAACCAACAGCTCTATCACTTACTAAATCAAAAGATTCTATAGATCTAATGAAAAAATAAGACTCCTTTGTTATTTCACAGTAAATAATATAGGATATGATTGAGAAATAAGTAATTATTAACGCACCGAAGAAAAAAAATCCGGTTATAGGAATTCCTAATATAAATCCTAAATATCCTGAAAGGATATAGAAGACTGCGTTTATTATTATCGTCAAACTAAGTTTTTCATAGAAATTAAATTTTGTTTTTTTTGAAATGACAAAAAAAAGTGGGTATGAGGGTAAGAATAAAACGATAAACCCTGTACTCACAAGAAAAATCGGTTGAAGTACTACAGAATAAATTCCCATTAAGTTTAGAAAAACAATTAATATAAATACTATGGATACAAGGAAGATTGTTAATTGAATTCGGGCTCGTAAATAAAAAAGAAGTCGATAGAAGCTTGTTTTAACGTTCTTCATAATTTTTCTGTCCACTAAATTATATTTTCATTATGCCATTTATAAGTATTTCTCAATCCCTTATCAATATTATATTTTGGTTTAAATCCTAATATCTTTTTTGCCTTATCAATTTTAGAAGACGTTACCTCAACATCTCCTTTTTGTTTTTCTACATATTTAATGTTTTTAAGTTTTCCCGTTATGACATACATTTTATCAATTAATTGATTTACAGAAACCGGATTAGAACAACCTAAATTAAAGATTTCCCCAGCAGATCCAGCGTTCTCTCCTGCTAATATTAACCCGTCAACAATGTCAGATATATAAGTAAAATCTCTTATTTGGTTCCCATCCCCATAAATATGTATCTGCTTATTCATGAATATATCATGAAAGAATTGTCGAATCGCCATATCAGGTCTTCCTCTTGGACCGTAAACAGTATAAAATCTTAATATGCTAATAGGTAAATTATTCTCTCGGAAATAATAATCTGCGTAGAATTCACCACATAATTTTGAAACAGCATATGGGGATATCGGATTTTTTGGATGTTCCTCATCAACAGGAGTATAAATTGGATTTCCATATACTGAAGAGGAGGAAGCAAAAACTACTTTTTTCGCTTTTATGTTTAATGCATACTCAAAAATATTTATTGTACTGAGGATATTATTTTTAGCTACTTCTTCTGCATTTTGAATTGAGTAACGTACACCTGGTTTAGCCGCTAAGTGGAATATGACATCAAAACCATAATCAAGCCCGGATAATGTCGAGAAATCACGCAAATCCTTTTGGATTAAATCATAATCCTTCTTTAATTCGTAATCTTTTGTTATCTCTGAAATATTCTTCTTTTTTTCAGTGAGTTGATTACTAAAATTATCAATTATAACAACAAAATTACTATTTGCCATTAATTTTTCAGAAAGATGAGAACCTATAAAACCCGCCCCACCTGACACTAAGATAGTTTTATTTTTTATCATTAGCTTACTTATAATTTCAATTTATAATAAAAATTATCCTAATTTTCTTACTACACCTTTTAAAGAGGTTTCTTTCTATTAATTGATATTTATTTGAAAAATTCTGTGCGTATTTAATAATGGTTTCAATTAATTAAATAGTTTTTACAATTTCAGTAATAGGTTTTTATTGGAAAGTAGATTTGAAAGTTTTATAAGGTTGAAATGCTTCGATTTGAGTTGATCAATGTTTTTATAGTTTAAAGAATAATTCATATTAATACTGTATAGACCATGCTTCAAGAAAAACAATGAAAATCTTGCTTATAACCCCCTCTCCTCCCGATTACCTAGGAGGGATCTCTCATTTTACAAGAGATTTAGCCAAAAATCTTGGAAAGAATAATATTAAAGTCGATTATTTATGTTCCTCCTTAACGAAAAACAAAAGTACACGAACATATTATTCGAAAAATGTTTATTTAATTAAAAAAAAATGTTTTCTTTTAGCAGATAATCAAAATTTTTTACGGATAAAAAATCCTGTATTTAATGTTCTTTCGCATCTAATCAGATACGGGAGAAATTATGATTTAATTCACGTTCACTCATTTATTTATTTTTCAACAATTCAAACTTTTATTTATAAGATTTTCATAAACCGAACGACTCCTGTAATTTTACATTTACATGGTGGAGTTCAAACTAGTAATTTTCCGGTCTCAAATTTTAAAGAACGACTTTTAATATTCTTAAAAAAATACTTTTTTGATCTAGTTTTTGGGAAAATTATGGTAAGAACTGCAAATGCAGTAATTAGTGTATCGAAAGAGGATTTGTTATCAGTTAATCAAGTATTTAAAATCTCTCGGAAAAAACAAAGTTATTATATTCCAAATGTGATTGATGTAAAAACGTTTAAAAAAAATCCTAATTTGAAGAGAAAATACCTTGGGTTTATAGGAAGATTGACATTAATAAAAGGAATAGACTTATTTTTACAGTTAATTGAGAAGTATAATGAAATTGACAAAAATCAAGAGTATTTAATAATTGGCGATGGACCTTATCTCCCTGATGTGAAAAAAGCATTGAAGGAATATCCAATTACTTTCCATAAACAGATTTCCCATGAAGATATGCCACACTTCTACAATCAATTCTCAATTTTTATTCAGACATCTAGAACTGAAGGCTTACCTACTTGTGTGCTGGAAGCATTATCCTCTGAAGTACCTGTTGTGGCATCAAAAGTTGGTGGGATAGCAGAATTGATTAATAATGGTATCACTGGTTATACCTTTGAGAGTGGAAAAGTAGAACAAGCAATCGATCAAATTTTATTAATAAAGGAAAAAAATAGTTATGAAATGCTAGGGAAGAATGGTAGAGAGTTAATACAGAAAAATTACTCTTGGGATATAATTACTAAAAAAATAATTAAGATTTATAAAAACAGTTTTCAAGGGAAAAAACAGTAAAATAATTTTGAATTCTATCTTTCAATAATTAATATTTTACAATTGATTATCACTTAAAGGACTTATATAAACTATGGCAAAATTCAAAGATATGGTTGCCCAGACGATTCTGGGGCATTTTTTGTTTGACATCAAACCTTTCTATTATGCCAGAAGGAATTGGTATCATAAAAGGTTTAATATGGAGAAATGGTGTGAAATTCAACACGGCGTAAGCATTTATTGTTTTCATGATGACGTTTTTGATGGAAAGATAAGATTTGGTAAGGACTGTTCAATTGGGTGGGATGTTACCATTGATTATAGTGGTGATATTATATTTGGTGAAAATGTACGGATATCTCACGAAGCAAGAATTTACACTCATGATCATGTTGTGAAAAATAAGAACATACGATTGTTTCAACAAGGACATGTTGGGAGTGGATTAATTGTAGGTGATGATGTATGGATTGGAGAAGCAAGCTTCATTCTGCCGCAGGTTAAGCGAATTGGTAATGGAGCAATAATCGGAGCAAGATCAGTGGTAACTCAAGATATTCCCGACTTCGCAATAGTAGCGGGTAATCCTGCCAGAAAAGTTGGAGAAAGAACTTAAAATATTATCTATTTTTACTAAGTATTCTTTTTTGTAATATATTCACAATTCTTTGAGAAGTTTCCCCATCCCATTTTTCTATAGACTCCCCTTTTTTGTAAGTATTAGATAAAATCTCCTCTAAATGGAATTTTAGTTTTTCAAAATCATTACCAATCAAAGTATTAGTTCCTTTTTCGATAGTTATTGGTCTTTCAGTGTTTTTCCTTAAAGTTAAAATAGGAATTTTCAGATGTGATGCTTCTTCTTGAATTCCACCCGAATCTGTAAGTATAAATTTTGAATTCATCATTAAATTTAAG
Organism: Promethearchaeota archaeon; assembly: GCA_016839845.1. The sequence goes on along the minus strand of JAEOTL010000393.1, from coordinate 1,740 downwards.
AACTCCAAATATCCTAAAGGTTCTGTTAATATTGTGTTAGGTTGTCTTAGATCACCTTCTAAATTGAACTTTCTAAGATTTTTTAATGATCTTGGATGAATAGGAAATACAATTTTAATTTTAGATTGCACATAACTTAAATATTTAATAACTCTTTTTAGATCTTCTTCAGTATCCACGTTTGACGGTCGATGGATTGTTATTAACCCATATTGTCCAGCTGTTAAATTTAATGCTTTATAATAATTATTCTTTTTAGCCTGTTCTAAATTACTAACTAATGTATCGATCATTATATTTCCAACAAAAAAAATTTTACTTGGATCGATTCCTTCATTGTTTAAATTTACCTTGGCACTTTCTTCTGTAATAAATAAGTAATCAGAAATCTGGTCAGTTAGTCTCCTATTAATTTCTTCTGGCATTTTAAAATCAAAGCTTCTCAATCCAGCTTCTATATGTGCAACCTTGATAGAAAGCTTTTTCGCAACCAAAGCGCAAGCTATTGTTGAGTTGACATCCCCGACTACAATGACCAATTTTGGTTTTTCACTCAGAATTACCTTTTCGAATTCGATCATAATTTTTGCAGTCTGAGTCGCATGTGAGCCTGATCCTACATTAAGGAAATAATCTGGTTTTTGTATTCCTAAGTTATCAAAAAAGATTTTTGACATATTATAATCATAGTGTTGCCCTGTATGTATTAGTTTAAAATTAATATCATGTTCGTTAAACTGTTTAATTAACGGAGAAATTTTCATGAAGTTAGGTCGTGCGCCCCCAATAATAAAAATCATGTTCTTCATTTTAGAGTTTATGCGACTTATTTATTTTATATGATTTAATGATTTAAGGATTTTATTTCTAAAAAATTCACTATTTCGAGACTTTAAATGCCTAGTTCTTAATTCTTCAGCAAATTTGTGATACGTTTGATAATTTTGAGCGATACGGATAATTTGATCAGCAATCATTTGAGGATTCGAGAAATCATCTAAAACAAGCTCAGTATGGGGTTTAAAGAGTGACTTAATATTCCCCGAATTATTAGTAAGGATAACTTTTCCCTTGATGATGCCTTCAAGCATTTTTATTGGAACTGTGGAAGGACAAGTATTACTAACCATCGGAAGGATTAACATATGTTCAGTATCAATTATTTTTGATACTTCCTGATGTTCTTGTGCACCTAAAAACTTTACACTATCTAATAAATCAAGTCTACGGGCTTTTTCTTCAATTTTCTTTTTAGTTACGCCATCTCCTACCAATTTAATAAAAAATGGAAATTCCTTCTCTTTTAATATCTTTAAAGCATCAATAAAAGGATCTAGTTTATCATATTTATGAAATCGTCCAGTATAACCAATTATTAATGGTTTACCGTCGTCAACGTTATAATTTAATTCGGTTGTGGTTAAAAAATAATCCTGAACATAGTAGGGAATAATAATAATTGTAGCATCTCCCTTAGCATATTTGTTCACGAGATTCTTTGCTTTTTCGTTTTCTACATAAATAATATCTGCGTTTCGTAATACTAACTTTTCTAATTGAAATTCGATTTTTAATCGAATCTTGGTAAATGCATTAGGTTTCGTTTGAAACGATGGATTCTTAGAAAATGCTATTCTTTCAATGGTAGAAAACGGTGTACACCCTAAATTGAGTATTATTATATGTTTTAACAATTTTTTAAAGAAGAAAGGTATTATTCCCGCTCGTGTACCCCTAATC
>JAEOTL010000392.1 GCA_016839845.1 Promethearchaeota archaeon | reverse complement strand
CCGTCTGTTAAGTTATGTAATGAATCTCCGATTAAAATAATTGGTCCTGAAGCATGAGAATGCACCTCACATTCTTTATTTCGACAATTTCTCCAGATAATAATCTTTTCCATAAAAAAGAAGATTAATATCCCCCCAAGCACAAATGGCATTACTAAAAGGGGTTCATTACCCGATCCTTCAATAGCTTCTGGAATTAAACCCAAAAGTGCTGCTGTAAGTAATATTCCTGTTGCAAATGATACTAAAAGCGGAACAAGTATTTTCTGGTATTTTTCCCCTATGAATACAAATACACTAGCTGCTGATATTGCCCCAACACTACCAAGAACACTAAATATAATTATCCAAATTAAAATGTTTCTTCACTTTAGTTGAATTTGTTTAATAGAAGAGAGGTTTATAGCAAATATAAAATTTACGAAAGGTCGTAATTATTTATTTCGATATACTCACATTGTTTCAGAGATAGTTGGCTCAAGCAGGAATATCTGATCAAATGCTTGAGGGAAACTCTTAACAATATTTTTTCTAATTGAGATAGTAAAAATAACAGCAATTATACTTCCCAACCCAAATTGTATTATGCCATTAAAAAAAAACTCAAATAACGCTCCTGGAACACCGTAAATGAGGATCTCATAGAGAAAATAACCTGTGACCATTGTAAATCCCCCAACGAGTACTGATAAGATGTCTCTATAATTCAGTCTTTGTTTTTGTTTCTTTGGGTTCGATATTAAACCAACAAGAAATCCTTCAAGTCCTTTAATAACAAGGGTCGCTAGAGCAAAATGGGGAAATCCTAGAAATAAATCTGCCAAAGAGGAACCTACTCCACCAGCTATTCCTCCAATAATGGGTCCGAATAACAATCCTGCAATCATTACCCCAGCATCTCCGATATTAATAAATCCTTGCGTGGCAGGTATGGGGATTGAAATAATCATTGTTAATATACATACAAATGCGGAGAAAATTCCAACAATTGATAAGGAGAGAGCATTATGGGGGAATATGTACCCCAAAAAGTTATTACCTTTTCTTAATTCAGTTTCGTCTAGATTAGGCAAATTCTTATTCACTTTTAAAATTCAATTCTTTATTTCAATAAATTTATTTTTTTGATTTGAAATTATATATATAGAATAATTTATAATTTTTATATAGAAGAAAATTAAAATTAAAGACCTAAAAAAGGATGAAAAATGTCTGCAGAGGAACGCCAGTCAGTTGAATACTTTCTTGAATGGATAAAAGGTGGTTCATTCGGTCAATGGGTTGAACACTTTTTAAATCAAGGTGATGAGGAAAAGCTCAAACAGATTAAAGAAGTTTTTGATAAAATTAAACGTATTTTTGGGTTTTAAATCTTAGATGCTTTTTACTTGTTATTTCTTCTAAAATTGTTAATTGATAATAATAAAATTGAAGTGTTTATTCTCGTTTACTTCAATAGAATATGGTGATTTAGAAGGTTTTGTAATTGAGTATAAATTCTAAGAGATATTTCATTGTAATAGAACGAGATCAAGAATCCAAAAACAATTTGGTATTTAGGGTAAATTTCTTCTATTTGAAAAAATATAAAAAACGAGGAAGTTCATTTTCTTATGTAAATGATCCTTTTTTTAGAGGAATTGTTACCTTTGGTCAGGATTTTAAAAACAAAATGCGACCGTTAAACTTTACGAAGATAGAAAAAGATGGCACTATCACCCCAATTAATCCCCGATTATTTAAAAAATTCCTTTTATCAGAAAGTAACAAGTTCATAGCGTTCTCAAACCAGAGTTCATTAGAAAATCTCTCTCCAATATATGAAATGCTCACTAATCTTCAATTTGAGGCTGACAGAATAAAAAATTTAACTTTTTGCCATTCATGCTTCACGAATCAAAAGTTTACTATATTAAATTATAATTCACAGATCCAATCGCTAAATAACAGAATAATTTGCACCGATTGTGCCTACGATATTATTATCAAAGAAGCTAAATTAAGAGGCATCATTCCTAAGGATAAAATTAGTCCAAAACTAAAAAATTTCTTTACACATATGATTCTAAAGTTTAGAGATATCAAAAAAGTAGTTGTTGCTTTCCAGGCAGATTTCAATCCCACGATTAATAAAGAGATTACGCTTTATGATGTAGAAAAAAAACCGGATATAAATAAGAAGTATTTGAATCAAAAAATCGAAGATTTAGCAATCCCGAAGGAACTAAAAAAAATCTATCATCAAAATGGTTTAACAACATTACTCCCCATCCAAGCAATTTCAATTGAAAATGAATTATTAGCTGGTGTAAACCAATTAATTATGGCCCCAACTTCAGGAGGGAAAACGTTAGTTGGTGAAATAGCAGGAATTTCGAGAGTCTTAAAAGAAAAACCGTTAAAGATGCTCTATTTAGTCCCAATTGTTGCTTTAGCGAATATTAGAACTGAAGAATTTAAGAGAAAGTATAAATCTCTAAAGCTGAAAATTGTTAAAAAAATAGGGGAATCCCTGTTTGAGAAACGATCAGACATCAATCAAGAAGATATAAAAAACGCTGATGTTATAGTCGCAACTTATGAAGCAATTGATCATATCTTAAGAAGTGGTAATAAGGCTATTATAGGCGAAATTGGAACAATTATTGTAGATGAAATTCAAACTTTAATTGATCCTGAAAGAGGTTTCCTTTTAGATGGATTTATAGCTAGATTGAAAGTGCTATATAAGGAGGCTCAATTTCTCTATTTGAGTGCAACATTAGGAGAACCAAGGTTATTAGCTGAACGATTGAATAGCAAATTATTGATGTACAATAATAGACCTGTTCCAATTGAAAGACACTTAATTCTTTGCTTCGATGAGGCTCATAAGCATAAACAAATCTCAAAATTAGTGAAGGTTGCATTTAATAAAAGTTCAGATCACGGATTCAAAGGACAATCAATAATATTCACAAATACGAGAAAGAAATGTGAGATTATTTCTTCAAATCTGCAGCAAAAAGGATTAAACATATCTGCCTATCATTCTGGATTAACCAATGAAGAAAGGAAAATAATTGAAGAAAAATTTATATCTCAACAAATAGCTGGGGTAGTAGCAACAGCAGCATTAGCAGCCGGGGTAGATCTTCCCGCAAGTCAAGTAATTTTCGAATCACTAGCGATGGGGATCAAATGGTTAACAGTTGCTGAGTTTGAGCAGATGTTAGGGAGAGCAGGAAGGTTGAAGAAGCATAATCGAGGTTATGCTTATTTACTTGTAGAACCTGGAAGAGTCTATTCTCCCAGGATGGAGGAAACTGAAGAAAATCTTGCAATCAGACTGTTAAACGGGAAAATAAAGGATTACGAATTACCTCCCAATAACAGTAAATCTATAACCGAATTACTTTCATTTGTCTCTATGTTTAATCGAGGGGCAAAAAAAGAAGAAATTGAAACTTTTTTCGATCTTTTGATTAATAATAATTATAATTTGGATGTAATGTTAAAAAAATTAAATCAACAAAAATTATTAAGAATAACTGAAAATTTTACATACAAACCTACACGATTAGGTCAAGCTAT
>JAEOTL010000391.1 GCA_016839845.1 Promethearchaeota archaeon | reverse complement strand
CAGTGGGAATAACAGAGGAGATCATTTCGAGAGGTTTTTTAGCAAAACGAGGGAGTGAATATTTTTTTAAAATGTCTGCAGTTATGATCTCTTCTCTTTATTGGGGATTAGGACACTTTGCTTATTTTCTTGACCCAATAAGTCGTACTTATCCCGTTTGGTTTCCAATTATATGGTTCATCCAGGCTCTTATAATTGGAATTATCTTAGGATTATTCATATTAAGAAAGAAATGGATTTTTCCTGTAATTCTTGCTCACACATTAAATAATATTGTTTCAGCCCATACAGTTTGGGGATTCTTACAGGGGAACAGTTTTCGAGTAGTTGCCTTTTATCTTTATTATCCATTATTAATTACCGGGTTAATACTTTTGGTGTGGTATTCGTCTAAAATTAAGGATGGCATTTCTTCTGGCTTTAAAGAGTTTAAAACCTATTTTAGGATGGATTCAAAGGAGCACTCCAAAGGAGATACTCTGTTCCGTGTATTGTTTGATATTTTGTTAGGTATAATCATATTTGTTATGGGTTTATTGGTCGCGGTTTAAAGGGGTGCTGACTATATGAAATATGGAATCATCTCTGACACACATATTACTTTAAATTCCAATAACGAAATGGTTACAAACTTAATTAAAGAGTTAAAGAGTGCCTTTTCCAATGTTGATATTATTCTACATGCAGGGGATGTGAGCGAACAAACCTTCTTAGAAGAACTTGAAAAGATTGCCCCTGTTTCTTGCGTGAGGGGTAATGTTGACGATTTTGGTGATTTAAAACAATTCATAGAAATCCCCGCTGATAGTTATAATATTGGGGTGATCCATATTTTACCTGAAAATCTTGAAGAATTTTCTAAAGAACATAATCTACAGATTCTAATTTTTGGACATACACACATCCCTCTAATTAAGGGAACCGAATTTGATCTTCTTTTATTAAATCCGGGTTCTCCAACAAAACCCAAACCTCCCCCACAAAAACCGGGTTTTCATAAACCAGTAGCAAGACCTACGGTTATGACATTAAATTTTGATAAAGACAATATTATGTCTACATATATTGTTTCATTGAAGCTTTAGCAAATCTCTGTTATCTAATTTAAATTGACATAAATCATAAATCAAAAGATCAAAGAGTCGGCAAAGTAGTGAGTTAAAACTTAGGGCATTTAATTAATTTTAAATATTATTTATCTAATATTAATTATACAAAGAAAGATTGAAGTTATGGAAGATAATGTATCATTATCTTTCTAAATGGTATTAAACAAGAATATTTGGAGTGTGAATTAAGTTGGTAAGTAAGCTTGGGCTTGTTCTTAAGGAACTTAATGATAATGGGAATTTTCGTGCTTCTTTATTTGCTACATCCGCCGGTCTGGTGTTATCATTTCAGAAAGAGGAGGGTATCGATGAGCGTGTAGTAGCAGCAATGGGTTCTTTATTAAGCGACGCTGCTTATAAAGCTTCCGAGGAGATGGATTTGTCGGATGTTTTAAGTATGAAAATAAAATATAAAGAAGACTACATAATTATGAGAAATATCACCATCAGTGAAAGTACGAAATTTCTCCTAGCTGTTCTTACAAAATTGCCAGAAACAGAAGAAATTGAGAAGTATATTGACCAACTTTTGGACTGGGCAGAAGAAAACAGTAAAGGGGATCTGCAGAAACTTTCTTCTCTTTAACCCACCATCCAAGTTAGGAATGAACTACTCTAAGCTTTTGATAAAACTTATAGCTTCCTTAGCAACTGCATCTTCAAATCCCCCATAAAAATGGTCAGCACCCTTAATTATTCTTTTACTCTTTGGATCATCATAAAAATTGTAATTATTATCAAATTGTTCGTAAGAAGCGACAGAATCTTTATCTCCTTGAATAAATAGTTTAGGTTTCTTAGTTTGGGAGAGTTCCTTATACTTCAATGCCATAAATCCCCACGGGAACGAAATTGAAATATATCCTGCAATTTTTTCTGAATATTCAACCGCTGAACACCCAATTACCGCACCGTATGAATATCCGCATAATATAATCGTTTCACTTTTTTTTTCATTTAATAAGAAGTTAATACATGCATGCACATCAGATAATTCCCCTGTTCCATCTGAATGAGAACCCGTAGATCTACCTACGCCCCTAAAATTAAACCGAATGCAGGAAATATTGTTTGTAATTAATTTATTGAAAACTCCTGATACAACATTATTATACATATTTCCTCCGTATTGAGGGTGAGGATGACAGATTAAAACAAAGAGATTTTTCTCTCTGGAAGTTGATTGAAACATTTCAGCTTCAAGTTTAATGCCATTGTTTTCAATAAAAAGGTGATCTAATTCTACCATAATTTTAATTAATTTTTTACTTATAATAATTATACTATTTAATTAAGGTGCGAATTATGAGTAATTATAATAGATTTACCATTGAAAGGAAACTGAAAGAATTCATCGAAGAAGATTGTAATTTTACAGATGTTTCTTCAAGTGTTATCCCTGAAAAAGCTGAATCAGTAGCTAAAATTATCGCGAAAAGTGAAGGATATATTTCGGGATTAGAAGAATTGAAGACGTTATTTGGCATATTGCATGTTTCATTAGCTCTCAATAAAGTAGATGGGCAACAGTTTAAGGAGGGAGATGTTATTGGTGAATTACAAGGAAAAACGAGAGATATTTTATTAGGGGAAAGGGTGGGTCTTAATATTATTACTCATATGAGTGCTATTACCTCAACAACAAAGAAATTTGTGGAAATTATCGCAAATTCCGGGAAAAATGTAAAAATTGCATGTACACGTAAAACTACTCCTGGAATAAGAATCTTTGAGAAAAAGGCTGTGGAAATTGGAGGTGGAGACACACATCGATTTTCTCTTGATGATTTCCTTTTGAAAGATACTCATTTAAGGTATTATAAGGGAGATGTTGAGAAGTTGCTAGGTGATGTTAAACGTAAAGCAAGTTTTACAAAAAAAATTGAAATTGAAGTTGAAAACGTGAAGGATGTATTAATCGCTGCACAAAATGGTGCAGATATAATCATGTTTGACAATTTTACTCCCGACGAGGTTGAGGACGCAATTAATTTATTAAAAAAAAACGACCTAAGAGAAAAAGTAATAATTGAAGTTTCTGGGGGAATAACTCCAGATAACTTGGTTGATTTTTTACTTCCAGAGCCGAACATCGTAAGTTCTGGTCTATTAACTCAGTTTCCTTCAGAACAAGTTGATTTTTCACTTCGATTTGATTAGAAAACCGTTATTCAATGATAATTTCACGTATAGAACATAATACGTCTTTAATTTTAGCTAATTCTATATAGAGATCTTTTATAATCTCAATTTCACCTACAGAGAGAATAACTTCAATTTTTTTCTCTGCAATTCTCCAATCTGTTATAGTTTTAATAATATGATGATATCTTGTGTATAACTCAGAAATTTGATCAATAATGATAGTTTTAAAGGGATAAACCAGACTAATGGTCATAATTTTGTAGCCTTCAAGGTGTCCAAATTTCTCGTATTTTTCGATGAAACTTATAATAGAATCACGCAAAGCTTCACTTTTTGAACTAAACCCACTTTGATTACGAACTTTTTCAAATCTTTCCAATAAGTCGTCACTGACTTGTAAAGAAATAATCGGCATTTTGTCTTCTTCTATCCACGATTTAATTTTGTTTTTGTATAGATCTTTTTTTTACAATATTAAAGTCTTCTGTTCTAAATGATCTGTTTTTGAGCTGTTTAAGAGAGATTTTATCAGATAACTATTATTACCTCTGATTTTTTACTTTTTTTCTTTCTTCGGAAAATTTGCAAAGAGACTTTCATGTAATTTTCGAAAACCTTCAAGTTGTTCCATCGTGTATATTTTAGGTTCCCCAACTTGTAGAGCACCCCAGTAAACTTTTGCTAGCTTCTCTACAAGCTCAGCAAATTTTACCGCATGATCTATTGATTTACCACAGACTATAACTCCATGATTAGATAGTAAAGCAGCATTTTTTTTCCCCAGAGCCTTTAGCGCTACTTGTCCCATTTCTTCTGTATGAGCCTCTCCAGGATCCGAAACCTCAATTGAGCCACCTAGAAAAATATACATCTCCTCCATTAAAAGGGGAATACTTTTATGAACTGTGGATAATACTGTAGCATAAGTAGAATGTGTATGAATTACAGCAGCTACTTTTGGTCGGGATTCATAAATTGCTGTATGCATTTTGACTTCAGTGGATGGTAATTTTCCAGCACTCAAGGCTTCACCTTCAAAATTCATATGTACAACTTCGCTTTCTACTAGTGATGTATATTGGTTAAAGGAAGGAGTAATAAACAGTTCTTTTTTTTTACCGTTCCTTACACTTACATTTCCTTCTCCAGCCTCTACTAACCCTTTTGAATAAATAGTTTTTGCTCCCTGAACAACAAGTTTTCTAAGTTTATCTTCTTTAGTTAATGACATAATTTTCATAATTAAGAATGCGTTAAAAATCTACTTTGTACTCTGTAATGCTAATAAAAACAAAAATGAGATTGTATTATTAATTCATTTAACTCTAATTTTTTAAAATATTTTCCCGTCTATCAGTTTATAATCCCAAATACTTTTATCACCCCACAATACTCGAGAAATTTACTCCTAGGAAATGAACCGACTTATATTACATTGTGATTTAGATTGTTTTTTTGCTGCTGTGGAAATTAGAGATAATCCCCAGTATCGAGGAAAACCCGTTATAATAGGAGCTGATCCGAAAGAGGGTAAAGGCAGAGGTGTTGTTTCTACCTGCTCTTATGAAGCGAGGAAATTTGGACTCCATTCAGGAATGCCTATATCACAAGCATTCCAACGTTGTCCTCATGGAATTTACCTTAGACCAAGCGTTAAAAAATATACAGAAGCATCAAAATCGGTAATGAACATTTTAAGAAATTATTCAGAGAATTTTCAACAAATGGGTAATGACGAGGCTTACATCGAGTTAACAGACAAATGTACAAGCTATGAAGAGGCAAACCAAACTGCCAAGCTTATCCAAAAAGAAATTAGTGAAAATTTGGGAATAACAATATCAATTGGTATAGCTCCCACAAAATCCTTAGCCAAAATCGCATCAGATTGTAACAAACCAAACGGAATTACACTTTTTAAGCCAAATACCTACAAGGAAATGTTAAAGAATATGGATATCACCCGTATTCCTGGTATAGGAAAGAAATCGAAAGTTTACTTTTATAAAAAAGGAATTAAAAAAATTGAGGATATACTAAAGACTCCTTTACATAAAATGATTAAATTGTTTGGGGAGCATGGGAAATGGATATGGAATGTTGTAAATGGATTCGATAATAGAAAAGTTAAGGAATTTCAGGGAGATAGAAAATCAATAAGTGCTGAGAGAACTTTTTATTCTGACACAGATGATTTCAAGGATATATTGTCTAAGCTTGAAGATATAAATAAAAGGATTCATAAATCTCTCAAAAAATATAATATTACCTATAAAACCATCACCTTAAAAATAAGATTTGAGGGGTATCAGACGTATACACGATCGAAAACACTCCCTTATCCCATTCAAGATGAACCCCTGGTAATTAAAGTAGTACTTGAGTTACTTCAGCAATTTTCAAATAAAAAAAAAAAAGTACGATTAGTTGGGATAAAACTCTCAAATTTAGAAAAGAGTAAAAAAGCCAGACAAACAAATATACTCAATTTCGCCCAAACATAGTATTTAAGCAAATTCTTCTTTAATTAAAGCTATTAGACTATTTTTTAGAACGCCGTTGGAGCCAATGATTCCAGGAAGGGTCCATAAGCATTTTTCTTCTATGAATTTTAAAGATTCACCATTTAAATCTGAAACATGTCCACCGGCTTCTCGAACAAGAAGATCCCCAGGTAAAAAATCCCAAGAGGTAGTGGGAAAATTCTTTAATGGTTTGATATAAAGATCAGCACTCCCATCAGCTACCATGCAAAACTTTGCCATACTATCAATTTGAACATATTCTGTTATCCCGATCTTTCGTGCAAAGTTTATTACCCACGGCTTATCATAATGTAATGAATGGCATAAGATGAAATCTTCAATATTCGATTTCCGACTTACGCTTATCGAAATAGAGGAATCTTTTGCATATGAAACTTTAGCACCTTGACCTTTTTCTGCTGAAAAAATGGCTAGGGTTTTCCCTTTATAGTTTGGGACGGCAATAGCGCATATAGTTGGAAAAGATTTGATCATAAATCCAATCCCAACTGCATATGACAAACCTTTCTTATAGCCCATAGTTCCATCAATGGGGTCGATCGTCCATTGACGTTCAGATGGTACTCCACGATAGCTAATATTATCTTTAATACTTTTTATATCTCCGAGGTTCAGGTTATTCAAGCATTCTCTAATTAAGTTTTCTGCCTTCGCATTAATAAACTGGAGATTCTCTTCTTCAGCTATGATTCTATCATCTGGAAAAAGGTCTCTTAGCTCCGATATAATATAAGTTTGGGATGCGTAATCAGCCAAAGTAACAGGGGTTTTATCATCTTTATTGAATGATCCAAATCCCTTTTGTTTAAACCATTCGGTAATTTGAGTTGCATTTCTAGCTAATGCAATAGCAGTTTTTAATTCAAATTCATGAAATGACATAGTTAAAATATAATAAAAGGATTATCTTATAATTGATTTTATCTCATGAAGATATTTTTCTAATGAAGTTAATTCTGCTTCAGTAGCTTCAATCTGATGTGATTTTCTAGCTAATTCAGATTCAAAATTATACATTTTGAGTAACCAGATGAGCTTGTAAATTTCGATTTTTTTTCTAAAATCTTTGTTAATTGGAAAAAATTTGGAATATGCATTGTAGAAAGCAGTATTAATTGAGGGATTTGCTAATGGTCCCAAAATTATAAATTCAAATTTTATAAAATCTTGAGCTCTACTTCCCACACACCACTCATCAAAATCTACCAATCCGTTTACCCGGATAATTCCTTGATCCTCTTTAACTATGATATTCTGGCCTTTAAAATCGTTATGCAATGAAACAAATTCATCCTCGTCTTCAATTAGAGCGGCGTTATCTTTGAAAAATTCTCTTATTTCATTAATTGGCAGGGTTTTTTTCTTATTCGTTTCTTCTAATACTTTTTCTAATTCATTATTATAAGTCTCGGTATAAGAGCCCTTTTTACTCTTTCCGATGTCTCTAATATTTTTAATAAATGAATTGAATTGAATTTGGTGTAAATCTGCTAATGTATGCCCTAGAGTATCAAAAAGTGTGAGAAATTTAGTGGTATTCATGTTTATACCTTCTTTCTCATACTTACTTAATAGTTGAGATAAAGGTTTACCATGAATATATTCTTGAACCGAAAAAACGAATGGAATTGTTTCCTTAGTTTCATCAAAGTAAACTAAGTTGCTTACAGGTATGATAGGAGGATTTTCCTTTTTAAAAATGTAGGATCCCATTTTTTTATTAATTATCTCTTTAATTTTTATTCTCAAATCAAGATCCTGTGGTGTGAGATTCTTATCGAGAAAAGGGAACAATAACTTCTGTTTTATCAAGTTCTCGAACTGATAAAACTTGCTGGTACGGAACCGAAAAACCAACTGGCTATTGTCAAATTTGACACGATAAATAGTGTTGATGTCAGCAAGGTACGGACCTGTTATTTTCCGTACATTTCCTTGCTCCACTAATATATTTATTTTGGAAAAAGCGTTAATGATATCATGAAATTGGTAGATGTCTTTTTTTCCTATTGAGTACAATTTATAAATAAGTTTGCTATTAAGTAAATAATTCACTGTAGCCTCTAACCGGTCTTTTGAAATTGGATCGATAACTTCTTGCAGCATAGATACAGTATCATTAACTTTTTCATCCTCTTTTGATAATAAATCCTTATATAAGTATAACAACGCATTCTTCAGGCCAATTTTCTCTCCTTCCTCACTAACTTTAACATCATATATCTTTTTTCTAATATCATTGATTTGATCTTGTATTTGGATAAGATTTAATAGGTTATCCTCCGTTGCGTAATCATATAACTTTGAACACATATTTACTAAGTTACTAAGACTTGATACAATCCCACTATTCTTCCTATTTTCAACTGGGATGAGCTGAAAGAAATTTTGAAAATTATCTTCCAATCCACAAAAGACTGAGAAGTTTTCTTCCATCTGTTGAAGATAGGATTTGCATTTCTTTATGTTATAAAACGCATCATTTATTCCTCTTAAATTATCAAATTCTGTTAATTGTTTTAAGATATCCGGCTCGATTTCATTCCCACCGGTTTCAGGGGGATTATTAAGTAAATAGATTTTATCGCTAGACTCAATGGATCCTAAGATATTTTCGACATAAGATTTAATCGAATCATTAGAGATTTTTTGAGTAGATGGAGGAGAAATCATATAATTAAGGTTTCTGAATCTCTTTCCAAGATTCATTATCTCATCGATAACAGAATCAGCATCTGAGCCATCTATACCAATTAGAAGAGGTGTTTTGTTTTCTGAAATATTAAGTGCTAAATCGATTAGTTCTATTTTTTCTTCTATATTATTTGTAAATACCTTACCATCCCCCATACTCCCGAAAAGAAGAAGACAATCTGCATCATTTGTAAGTATATGGCGTATAAGAAGTGAATTTAAACTTTTAATGATTTTATTACTTTTAGTTGAGAATGTTAAAGTATTGCATATAACTCCATTAATCTGTGACAACTCAGCCTCCTCTTCAACAAATAAACTCTCGAGCCCTTTGCATAATCAGAATTTTTGTGCTTAAGGGATTATGTGATTCTCAAATTTTATTATTAATATTACTGGAAAATGATTTAAAATTGTATAATCAAGTATTAAATTTAAATAAACGTTATATAGACTGTAGTAAATAAGACAAGTTTTCGAAAGGATTTAAACAGTTTAAAGGTACTTCCTTACCACTTCCCCTCTTGGGGAGGTTTCTTCGAATAATATCGCTTGGAAGGAAAATATCTTAACACGCTTAATATCTCTCCATTCGTTGCTGGAGAGTCCGGCTTTTAAGCAGGTGTGAGAGAGAAAAGTTTCAACATCCCAGTTTCTATCATGATCTACTGGAACTTGCGGGAGTAATAATCCTCTACGCCAACCACCTAACTCAGCAATCAGTCCATCTCTTCCAATTACAATTTTTGTAAGATAATCATTGGGATCCTTAACCTCAATCAATTTAGGAGGAGTCAAGATTGATATTTCAATTACAATCTCGTCCATTTCTTCTATTGTGACGGACGGAAATCGAGGATCATCTATGGCAGAATTAATAGATACCCTATGAATTACGTCATATAGGGAATATGTGGGTTCAATATATCCTATACATCCCCTCAAGGGATTTCCCGTCTCTTCATTTTTATTTAGTGTAACAAATGCTCCGTATTTATTTCCAAATTTGTCTTTTATATCCTCGGGGATAGGCATTTTTCTATTGTTTCGAAGGTAGAATTCAATATTTTCTCGTGCAAAAGATATTAGCATTGATCCTTCTTCTAAAGTGAATTTTTCTTCTTCAGACATAGTCCAGGCTCTTTGGTTTGATAACGTTATTAGTATTTATTTTGGCTATACTTTTATAGGTTATAATTTCTTTAATAATATTTTGCCCTTAGGAGGAGTATCAGATGCATTTATTTCAATTCCTCGTAAAAACACTTTCCAAATTGAAACCGATGTAAGATATTCCTCGAAAGGGGTATATTTCGCTTTTGTGATAAAATTTTGAGCTTTAATTGGGTAATCTGGGATTTTTTCTAACACAATTAAATCAGCATCAAACCCTTTGTATATAAATCCCTTATTTTTTAATTTAAAGGTCTTTGAAGGATTTTCTGAGGCGGCTTTCACAAAATTTTCCAATGAGAGTTTGAATTTAAACATTAAATCCAATAACACTAAAGGATACGTCTCAAAACCAGGGAAACCAGAAGGTGCATTTGAGTAATCTCCCGATTTTTCATTTAGAGTATGAGGTGCGTGATCAGTGCCTATTAAATCAATATTCCCATTACTATATTCATTCAATAGAAATTGGTTTTGTTCGGAATTTCTTAAGGGAGGTAATACTTTACCATAGTTATCAACTTCCAATAGCACATCATTAGATAAAACGAGATGGTGTGGTGTAACTTCAAAAGATAACTTAAAATTCTTATTCACATTTAGTGCGTCTTGAATCATTATATAAGATTCTCTACAAGAAACATGGCAAAAATGGATGATCGGATAACTGAGAGGTATTAATTCATTTTTAATTACATATGACTTATACGCTTGAATAACATAGGATATAAACTGCTCCTCCATTTCAACGGGATTTAGAAGGTCGTGTAATTTCAATAGGGGGTACTTTTTTATGTTAAAATCTTGAATAATTTCATTTTTGTCTGTATCGTGAAGAGGATAAGCAGGATGAATAAATATTGGAATTTGGAATTTGGAGGAAATAGAAAGAATTTTTTCAAGATTTTCAGATTTGGTCCAATCAATATCATTTAGAGGATTGAGAGGATAGATTTTAAATCCAATTACCCCAAGTTTAATAATCTTTTCTACTTCCTCTACATTTAATCCTTCAGGAAATCCCGCGATAAATCCAACATCAACATAAATATTATTTTGAGCTCTTTCCATCCATTTTTTTACTTGTTTCTCTGAGATGGCGGGGGGAATGGTATTTGGCATGTTAAATACTGTTGTTATTCCCGCAAAGGCTGCAGCTTTGGTTCCTGAGATAAAAGTTTCTTTCTCTTTCTGTCCCATATCACGTAAATGGGAGTGAATATCTATAATGCCCGGAAGAATTAATCTATTTTCACAGTCAACTTCTTGGTTATCTCGATTTTTTTCTGACAACCTTAGATACTCTTGTTCATCAGGATTAAAGACCAGTTCTACAATAGTCCCTTTCTCAATAAGAATAGCTCCCTTATTCAATAATCCTTTTGAAAAAATCTTCCCATTCTTTAAGATCATATCCTATTTTTAGTATCTTGCTGGTCTTTTATGAAATTTATATACAAAATCTTGTTTTCAATAGGTTTAATATCTGTAAGAGATATAAATTTTACATTTTTCTGTTTCATGAAATGATTACATATTTCATTAAAATTCTTGTTTAAATCCGAGGAAGAGATAACAAAAAGGGCATCATCCCTTATATACACTGAATCCATCTTCTCCGGTTCTTTCAATAACCCATCACAAGATTCAATGTCTAAAAAATAGGGGGATTCTAGCAGTGCATCTAAGTATTGAAGAAATGACGAGTCATTTGAAAATCTTATAACATTTATACCTGGAGTAGATTCTTTTGGATAATTGTAATTTGGTGGGGAAATTCCTTTACCAATGTTTACTGCTTTCAGCAAAAGAATAGCCTGAGACCTTTCGTCAGGTCCTAGGTACCTTAATTTCTTTCCTAAAACACTAATTAATATATGGTCTTTTTTGGAGTATAAAAATAAGTTATTTTGTTTCCTAATCGCATAAGACAAACAAAAAGCTTCTCTTATGCATGAACATAATTGATATATTTTTAGAGGTGTTAATCCATTATCAATTGTTTTCTTGTTATACTCAATTATTTTTTCGATAAGCAGTAGGAAATTGACCACTGTAATCAAACTAATTTTTGTCTAAATTGCATATTAAAATTTCCCTAATTTTTTCATGAAATCAGCACCGGCTTTTCCTCCAGGTAGTCCAGGCATTCCGGGCATCCCTTTCCCTTTTTTCTGCATTTGAAGAAATCTCTTCATAAACTTGCGCATTTGGTTATATTGGTCGAGCATCTTATTAATTACAGAATAATCAGTACCACTCCCAATAGCTATTCGTCTTTTTCTTGTCTTCTTGATAATTTTAGGCTCCATTTTTTCGTCATGAGTCATGGAATCTAATACAATCCTCCATCTTTCAAGGTTTCTTTCAGCGTCGCCTTTTAGTGCATCAGGTATGTTACCTCCACCCATCATTGAAAGAATATTCTGAAATTTCCCAACTTTCTTTATTGAAATCAACTGTTGATACAAATCCTCAAGAGTAAATTTACCATGCATCATTCGCTTAATAGTCTCATCATCAGGAGTGATTTCGGCTTCTTCTACTTTTTGGATTAATGATTCAATATCGGGCACACCCAGTAAAGTACCTACGAATTTCGAAGGTTCAAAATCTTCAAAATCATCGATTTTTTCGCCAACACCAATGAATCTTATCCCCGCATTTGTTGCAGCACAAGCAGATAATGCACCTCCTCCCTTGGCAGTCCCATCTAATTTGGTTACTATAATAGAACCGAGATTAGTTGTTTGATCAAATGCAGCTGCTTGGTTAAAAGCTTGCTGACCTAGAGTACCGTCTATCACTAAGCAGATTTCGTTTGGTTTGAGTTTTTGCTCAATAATTGCCATTTCCTTCATTAATTCTTTTTCTTCTTTGTGTCTACCTGCAGTGTCGACAATAATTAAGT
>JAEOTL010000390.1 GCA_016839845.1 Promethearchaeota archaeon | reverse complement strand
TTATTGGAATTGGAACTACTTTATTATTACATTGTGATTTACTTTATGCAGCTGAAGATGCGAAATTACAATTTCCATTTACTAATTTAGGATTAGTCCCTGAATTCGGGTCAACATTTAATCTCCCAGAATTAGTAGGAAAGTTTCGTGCTGCTGAGTTATTCTTTTTCGGTAATTTCTTTACAGCAGAAGAAGCACATAAAATGGGAATGGTAAATAAAGTATTCCCAAAAAATGAGTTGATTGATAAAGTTATTGTGATTGCAGAACAACTAGCAGAACGACCACCAGTAGCTTTAAGATCAACAAAGGAATTAATGAAAAAGTATCATAAAGGAATTCTAGAAAAACTAATGCCTGAGGAAGGTGCAGAATTTGTAAGGAGACAAGTATCTTCTGAGGCACAAGAAGCATTTAACGCTTTTTTCGAAGGTAGAAAGCCGGATTTCTCGAAATTTTAATAATTATAATTTACTAGAAAAAAAAAATATAAAGATATAGGTAATTAAAAAGAGATGATATTATGGAAACTCAAGAAGAAAAACGTAAAGTTGATGAAGTTAAGATTTTAAGGACAACATCAGCATTCGATTGTGGGGGTAGATGTCCTTTAAGGTTCCATATAAAGGATGGAAAAATCATAAGAGTCGAAGGTGATGATACAGCAGATGCTGATAATCAATTAAGAGCTTGCTTACGTTGTCGTTCAATTAGAGGATATATATACAATCCAGAACGGTTGAAGTATCCCTTAAAACGAGCAGGACCCAAGGGATCTGGTAAATTTGAGCGGATTTCTTGGGATGAGGCACTTGATACAGTTGCCGCTAAAATTAAGGAAGTCATAGAAAAATACGGAAATCAGAGTCTCTTGGTAGTATCTAATGGAGGATACCTCGGTTCTTTACACATGCCTTCAGTTGCATATCAGAGATTATTTAATGCATTAGGAGGTTTTTCAACTACATATGGAAATATATCCTCACAGGGAGCAGTTTTTGGTACACAAGCTTCTTATGGGTTTGGTCAAATATTCGTAGGAAATAGTAAGGAAGACTGGTTAAATTCAAAATTAATAATCCTCTGGGGATATGATCCTGCGCGAATGATAGGGGGTACAAACACGCTATGGCATCTTATTAAAGCAAAAGAAAACGGAGCAAAGGTAATTTCTGTTGATCCTAGATATACAGATACCGCTTTAACAGTAGCAGATCAATGGATTCCTATAATTCCAGGAACAGATACCGCCATGATGGCAGCAATGGCACATGTGATTATAAAGGAAAATCTTCACAATCAAGCATTTCTTGATAAATACACTCATGGTTTTGATAAATTTAAAGACTATGTGATGGGTGATGAGGATGGCATTCCAAAAACCCCGGAATGGGCTGAAAAGATTTGTGGAGTTGGGGCATCAACTATTATAGATCTGGCTAGAGAATATGCTACGACCAAGCCTGCTGCATTAGAGGATGCGCAGGGTCCAGCAAGATCTTATATGGGTGGTCAGTATACTCGTGCTGCGATAGCTTTAACAGCAATGACAGGAAACATTGGTAAACCCGGAGGAAGTGCTTGTGGAGGACTTCATGGAATTCCTTATGCACATATGTTTAGATTTATGGCGATTCCTCCTGGAGCGAATAAAGCCTACCCCAAGGGACCTTCTTTAAGAGGTAATATTAATCCAAGGGATCGTTTAGATACAAGAGTGCACGTTAATAAAGTTTTTGATGCGCTTCTTAAAGGAAAAGCTGGTGGATATCCATTTGATGCAAAATTTGCCATGTTCTTTCAATGTGATTTTGTAAATCAAATAGGAAATGCTAATCTTTCAAGGAAAGCCATGCAAAGAGAAGATTTGTTTACAGTAGTCCCTGAAATTTGGATGACTCCTACTGCTCAATATGCTGATATTGTTCTTCCTGTCACGAGCTTTGCTGCTAGAAGTGATCTTACTAGGCCATGGCCATCAGGTCCATATTTTGGACACATGAATAAAGCCATTGAGCCTCTTGGAGAATGTAGAGACGATATAAGGATTGCTGAAGAACTAGCGAAAAGATTGGGAGTTGAAAATTTCGAGTTAGAAAAGGTTGTTCTTGAATTCATGAAAGCAGCTCGAAAAACGGTAAAAGAGGAAATAGCTGATTTGCCGGTTGAAGATCAAATGTTGCGATTGTTTACTGTTGTTGGGGGAGATTTAAAGCAATATATAAAGGATTATGATAAATACAAAGCTGAGAGCGTCTATAGGATTCCAATCGAAGAACCCTTTGTTGCATTTAAAAAGAATATTGATGATTTCGAAAATAATCCCTTTCCAACACCATCAGGTAAGATCGAGATTTATTCGGAACAAATTGCAAGTTGGAATAATCCTTTATGCCCTCCCATACCTAAATATGTCCCAACTTGGGAAAATCGGGATGATTCACTAACAGAGAAATACCCACTTCAATTTCTAAGCTTTCATCCAAGACATTCAGTTCACTCTGAATTACAGAAAGTTGAATGGTTGAAAGAAATTGGACTACATAGGTTATGGATAAATCCTGTTGACGCCGAGGAAAGAGGAATCCGAGATGGAGACACGGTATTAGTTTTCAATGATCGTGGAACGATTTCGATTAATGCTTGGGTTACAAGAAGAATTATACCTGGAGTGGTTGCAATGCCAGAAGGTGCTTGGTATGCCCCTGATGAAGAAGGAATCGATAGAGGTGGATGTGCAAATACCTTGACGAAAGACGCAATGAGCGAGGGTGGTGCAGCAGCGTTGAAAACTTGTCTAGTTCAAGTAAAATTAGAAAAGGAGGGCGTCTAAAATGCAGGTTGGATTCTATTTTGATCAAACTCGATGCGCGGGATGTCATGCTTGTAGAATAGCATGCAAGGATTGGCATGATGTACCGCCCGGTCCTGCTTCTTGGATGAGAATTAATTACTACGAGGAAGGGCCTTATCCGGACGTATTCGCTAGCTATTTAATCTCACCTTGTTACCATTGCGAAGAACCTGTTTGTTCTTATGTCTGTCCCAATGAAGCAATAACAAAACGAGAAAATGACGGAATTGTCATTACTGATCAAGATAAATGTCGTGAAGAATACCATTGCGGCATTCTAAAGAAAGATTCCATGGGTCCTAATTCTCTATATGGAGAAGGATTAGCACCTTGTCAAATAGCATGTCCCGTTCATCTTCAAATACCTGCATATACAGCTCTTATCGCGAAGGGTAAGTTTAAAGAATCTCTAGATTTAATAAGGCGAAGGATGCCTTTACCTTCTGTTTGTGGTCGAGTTTGCCTTCATCCATGTGAAACGGTTTGTAAACGTCAAGAAGTAGATCAGGCAATTGCAATCGAATCCCTTAAAGGTTTCGTGGCTGATAATGTTCTAGTAGAAACTCCAAAGAGAATAACCCAAACCCAATCGGTTAAAGTAGCTATAGTAGGCTCTGGTCCTGCTGGTTTATCTGCTGCCTATGATCTAATTAGATTGGGTTATGGTGTAACAATCTTTGAAGCTTTACCTTTAGCTGGAGGGATGCTAACAGTTGGTATACCTGATCATCGTTTACCAAGAGAAATTCTCCAGAGAGATATTGATTACATAACAGCGTTGGGAGTAGAAATTAAAATTAATACTCCAATTGATTTAGGAAAAGGTATTGATGAGCTTCTTCAGCAGGATTATGGTGCGGTTTTGGTAGCAATTGGTGCCCATAAAGGTACAAAACTCAATATTCCTGGTGTTGAATTAGAAGGAATTCTAGTTGGGACCTCCTTCATGCGAGATGTAAACCTTGGAAAGGACGTGAAGATAGGCGATAAAGTTATCGTGATCGGGGGAGGAAATGTTGCAATGGATTGTGCTCGTACTGCTCGACGATTGGGGGCTGCTGACGTGGCAGTATCTTGTCTTGAGTGCTGTGATGATATGCCCGCCTCAACATCTGAAGTTGAACAGACTCGAGAAGAAGGAATACAAATTCATGATTCTCATACATTTATCCAAATTAAAGGTGATGATGGAAGAGTTTCTAGAGTAGGATGCTTAGACATTACCGCATGTACATTTAATGAGGAAGGACAACCTCAATTTGATATCGTGAATGGCGAGGAACATTTCTTAGACGCAGACACAGTAATATTTGCAATCGGACAAGTACCTGATACGCCAAATTCAAGCAAGATTAAGGTGGACTCAAACGGAACTATTGAAGCTGATAGAGAAACTCAACTAATTAGTAAAGATGGAGTATTTGTTGCTGGAGATTGTTTTAGTGGAGTCGCAAGTATCATTGATGCTATTGCAAGCGGACAAAAGGCGGCTTCGCATATTCACCGTTTCTTGCAGGGAGATATACTCAAACAAAAACCAATCCCATTGAGCAATCCTACTGAAATAGAAGTTGAAATTCCATCAGATATCACTAAAACTGATCGTCAACCAATGCCAAGCTTACCTGCGGAAGAAAGGATATCTAACTTCAAGGAAGTATCTTTGGGATATAGTGAAGAAGCGGCAATAGCTGAAGCTGAGCGATGCTTGAATTGTGCTGGACATCTATGTAAAGATGTTTGTCCCTATTCTGCTCCTCAATTTGGTGACGGAGAAAAAGCTAAAATGCAAAAATGCAATTTCTGTATTGATCGGTTTGAAAAGGGAAAGCAACCTGTATGCATAGAATCTTGTTACGCTCGTGCCCTTGATTCAGGAACGTTAGAAGAATTGAAGGAAAAGTACGGAGAAATTCAAGAAACTTCGGGATTTAAATATTCTGAAAAACTGAAACCTTCAATAATATTTAAACCTAAATAACTTTTTTTTCCAATGAAATTTGGAGAATAACCTCTTAAATGTAAGAAAAAAATCTATATTGAATAAAATAATTATATTAATCAAATTAAGGTAATATTTAAAAAAAGGAATGTAGAAGATGACAGAAACATTAGATCAAGAAACTTATGAGAAATATGAAAAAGCTGCTCGAATAGTAAATAGTGCTGGAGGTACAGCCTTAAGAGTTGGAAAGACCCTTATTGCAATTTTAAGACATATCGTACCTGATGTAAAGGATCTCGATTTTTTAGATCATTTTAAGGAGAAGAAATCGCAAACCATGGAACAACTAAAGGAAACAAGTGGACTAACTGAAGAAGTAATACTACAAAACGTGAATAAATTAGCGAAAAAAGGAGTAATATTCAACCAACCAAATAGACATGGTGTAATGGTATTCAGAATAATGCCCTTCATTGACGTAGGTATTTTTGAATACACTTTTATGGGAGAATTAGAAGATAACGAGCAAAACAGGGAATTAGCACAATTATATTATAATTTTACAACAGAAGGGAGGAGTAGATTAAAGGAACACTACGATGGAGTGTTAGAATGGGTAAAGAAGAGACACCCCGTTGATAGAACCATACCATATACAGAAAACAAACCCACCGGTGAGGAAATTGAGATTACTGTAGATGAATCGTTGGAAGTCCCTGAGGAAAGGATTTTACCTACTCAAAAAGTAGAGGAATTAGTAGAAAAATTTGATGATATAGCTGTGGGCCACTGCTTTTGTCGCCATCAACAAGACTTGTTAGATAATCCTTGCAAGCAGACTGATATAAGAGAAAATTGTTTTACGTTTGGAAAATCTGCCCGGTATACTTCGGAACAAGGTTTTAGCAGATTGATTACAAAGGAAGAAGCGTTAGATATCATAAAGCGATCAGACGAGGATGGGTTAGTTCATAAAGCATATCATCCCGGTTTTGACACTTCGAGGGATGAAACTAGCTTATGTATTTGTTGTTCTGATGGTTGTTGCGGGCAGGGTGGCACTTACACTGTTAATGTAAATGCAACACAATACATCGCTCAGGTCGATGAAGATCTCTGTACCGGGTGTGGTACCTGTGTCGATGTGTGTTATACCAACACAATGCATCTGAATGATGATAATATAGCAACTCTTGGGGAACGTGATTGTATAGGATGCGGGGTTTGTGCTTATAATTGTCCTGAAAAGGCAATTTCATTAAAAGATAATCCGAGGATTGCCCGCTTCATGCCTTCTCTATCAGATTTATAATTTTTTATCTTTTTTTCTCCTAAAAAGTAGCATTGACCAAATAGCTTCTAATTTTAATGATTATATGCTTATAATTCAAAATTATGAAATTCGGTAAAATATAAAAAAGAAAATAAGAAATTTTAAATTAATTTTTAGATACTGTTTTATCTAAATTCGGCGAGATCACTTTTGTTGTATTGTTATTTAATTCTATTCTTTTCTTATTCAGCTCATCGTCGATTCCAGCTATTTTTTTAACCATTGTCTTTCGAGCTTCAATATCATATTGACTCGTGATAGCTATTTGCTCCATAACTGGACTCCCTCCTCCATGATAACCTCCAACAAGACTAATTCCTCCAGATGCAGAACATAAACCATCACCAACATACCGCCAGAATTGTGCGGCATTTTCAGGTGCTATATTTGGATTTCGAGTAATATATTTATAGAGTTTATCTTTGTATTTAGGATTAACAAAATCTCTTTCATGTGGAAAGGTTGCTGGAATACCACCTGAGATATCCGTAATTATTTCAGCTTCGCGGAAAACATTTTCTCCTGTTATACATCTGCCAACATTACAGTAAATTGAATCTGGAATGAAACTTCCTGGTCCATACGGAATAAATCCATACCCCGGCATAAATACTTTTCTTGAACCCTTAGATGAAGCTGTATACCCAGCCGCGTAACCAAGTTCTGTTACAAGGATTAATTCAGCTAATTTTTTTCGTATATGTGATGCTCTTGGAACACCATTATATTCAGCTGCTAGCGCAGCAGTCCCGATTGTAATATCTCCAATTGCAGGTTTACATCCTGAATAACTATGGCGGTGAAAGAGACCAAAAAGTAAAGCAAGGGCACCTCCATGCTGATATTCGCCACATAAAAACACTCTTTCCCAAGGAACGAACACATCGTCAAAAATAAGATATGAATCAGTAGCTCCTCCTTGAAAACCGCGTGGAAAATGTTCTCTTTTTCGAAGATTGTGAACTGTTACCACATGGGTTACTCCTTCATAATCTGCAGGTAAAGCAAATGAAACAGCATAATCTTTATCTTCCTTTCGTAATGCCCTCGTAGGCATAACTAGAAGTTCGTCAGAAACAGAAGCTTCTGAAATGTGGAGTTTACAACCTGCTACTATAATTCCGTCTTTTTTTTTTTCTACAACATGTACATACATATCAGGATCTACTTGGTCAGCGGGCCGTTTACTTCGATCCCCTTTTACATCGGTTTGTGCACCAGCCGCAACCAAATCTTCTTGTTGAAATCTTAACAACCATTTTTTAAAATTTTCATGGTAGTTAGATTCACCCTTATTTAATTTATCAGCCTCATATGAGACGTTGTATATGGCATTAGCAGCATCGCAACCCATGCATCGCTGAATACATCCCCCAGTTGCTTGACATAATTTACGTGTCATATCTTGCTTTTTATGAAGGTCGTCAGTACTATGATGAATGTGTGTAAATCGATTAATAATTTCGCCTGTAAGATGAGATTTCACTTGAATCAAATCTTTATATTTAGGGTCATCGAAAGCATCGAAGGTAAGCCCTATTGTATTTAGACAATCCATTTGTAGATCATCCAATCTATCGAGCTCTTTTCCATTATAATACAGATTTGGTTTCATTCTACCTAAATCTTTCTTGTACTGTTCTTTTGTTCTAACCATTTCTCATCAATTTTTTAGAATATTTTTTTATAAAATTTTTAGTTAAATAGTTTATGTATATTTATGATACTTTAATTTTAATATGTTTCTCTTATTGGGTATAATAATTTTCCAGGTATATCTAAATATTCCATTTTAACTCAATTAGAAAAGTAAAAAATATGAAAATAAAATAACTCTTTTAGAACTTTTTGTTCATTTTCCTTTACCAAAAGAAAAATGTAATAATGTATATAGCTACACCAAATGCAGCTAAGATTAGCCAGATAGTCTTATTTAAATCCCAGATTCGCTTACCATTATACACTTCAAGCGGAAAAAAGGGAAAGGCAGTATCTAATAATGACAATATGGCACCTATGATAAGACTCCAATTATACCATAATAAAAACTGACTTGGAATAGAGACATAAAAGGGTATTAAATAAATAAACCATGTACTGGCTACAATTGCAAAGGAACCCATAAATGCCATCCCCCCTAACTTCTTAGATATTTCTCGATATGTCCATGTTTCTTCTTTTGGATAGAGATTACCTGGTACTGGCACAAACGTACCTGATAACAGGGCTAAAATAAGACTCATTCCAAACCAGTCTTCAATAGGTCGAAAACGTACTTTTAATTTCATAATAATAGCAGTCAATTTCATAATCAAATATCTTAAACTAAAGAAATATATTAAAATTAAAGAAACGCTAAAGAAGGTGATTAGATTAAATTGAACGCCTGAATCTGGATTAATTGCTAAGAGCATGAATATTAATATGTTAGTAACAAGGCTTCCAATCCATTGCAGCCACGGTTTATCTTTTTTCTCAATTTTAGTACGTACCCATAAAAATTGCCCCTTGGCTAAAATATGCATTGTGCCAAGCCATAGTGGAGCGATTCCAAAACCATAACGTTTTACTTGTTGACCCGGTGAAAGTATTGTAAAACCTCGTAATGAAAAATTTTTACTCGAACTGGTATTATCGCCCTTGATCTGTGTCATTATCTCATCGACTTCTTGCTTTTCTGAATATTCAAGTGAAGCTTCTACTAATTGTTGTCCAAATCCCATTCCACGAACCTCGGGATCAGTAAAAATATATTCTATAAAAGAACCTTTTTTCTTTTTAGGCAATGAAAAGATTCTTATGGCAACAGCCCCAACAATCTTCTCATTGTGTACGACTACCAATACGTGTGGTGTGAATCGAAATGGCCAAGCTTCTGTTATCGGAAAACAGTGCCAAACTAGTCTTCTAACTTGTTTTTTTTCTTCTT
Source organism: Promethearchaeota archaeon (assembly GCA_016839845.1). Next base: position 1,888 of record JAEOTL010000390.1, on the reverse strand, counting down.
TTTTCATATTTCTAATTGTGAAGTTAGATCCTGTTTTTAGATATTCAATAGCCTCTTGTTTCATTTTGATCTCACACTCATTTTATGCTAAATATTTGCGAGAATTCACTCACAAATTTGTTGATTCTTCATATAATTGGGATATGTTGATATAAAAATTTAATTATCTTTTTTTAACAATCAATCTATCTTCAAAATTGATGCAATAATTTTTCTAGAAGTAACTCAACTCTTATTTGAAAAACTCATAAATGAAATATGTATATTTAATAAATAGCTCTTAATTAAATAATAATAAAAAAATATTAAGTAATAAAATTTTTGAAGAAAAAGAAAGTGATAGAATAATGGTATTAGAAACGAATATAACCAAAATGTTTGGAATTAAGCATCCCATCGTTACTGCTCCTATGGGTCCATTCTATACAACTGATTTGACAATAGCTGTTTCAGAAGCCGGAGGACTAGGTGTGCTAAGTCATAGTGCCCTATTGAGCGATTATATGAACGGAAAGAATCCTGTAGATATAATGAAGGAAAATATGCTTAAAGTTGTAGAACATACTGATAAGCCCTTTGGTTTTAATATAAGAACTTCTCGAAGAGAAACATATGCACCTCAGTTTGTTAAAGATATACCTGAGTTTATCATGTCAAATCCAAAGATAAAAGAACAGTGTGTATACGCAATTACTAGTGCAGGATCTTCAAAAACCTTACCACAATCAAAATCATTCCAAAAATTAAAGGAAAGTGGCTCAAATATTAAGCATTTTCATGTAGCACCTGCATTATGGCTTGCAGATAAGTGTGTTGCATCTAATGTTGATGGATTGGTAGTAACTGGTGGTGAAGGTGGAGGTCATCAATCTTTTGAGAAAGTTAGCACATTAGTTTTACTTCAGCAAGTAATGGAAAAATATCCTGATTTTCCAGTTATTGCGTGTGGAGGTTTTGCTACGGGTGAAGGACTTGCTGCGGCTCTAGCTATAGGAGCTGGAGCTATCGCGATGGGTTCCAGATTTATTGCTTCTAAAGAAAGTGAATTTTCAGAAACCTATAAGGGAATTGTACCTTCCGCGAAAGCTCAAGACACCGTATTAGTAACTGGGGCACTAGGACCAATTAGACTCTGGAAAAATGAATATTCTTTACATCATGGGCTTGTTGCAGATAAAGCTGCAAAAATGGCAGAAGAAGCTGCTATGACTCAAGAAGATATTATAGCTGAAGGAAAAGCATATGAAGCAGCATACAAGGGAGACACTAATTCAGGAGCGGTTCTATTGGGTCAAAGCATAGGAGTTATTAAAAGTTTAGAATCTGTAAATAAAATTGTTGAAGATATCATACAAGATGCGGAAAGACGCTTAAAAGACGCTTACAGTTTTATTAAATAAACTCCATAAAACATTTCTTATTTCTTTATTTTTTAATACATTCCAACCAATAATTTAAGATTCTTGTGAATATTATTAATAAATATTATATTTAGGTTATTTTGAATTGGCAGATAATATTATATAATTGGTGAACAATATAAAACCTCTTCATAAATTTAAGACTTTTAAATATGATGCCGCACCTTTCTTCTTTTACATCGAGATTTTCCCTCCTGATCTTTCAATATTCAAACATGAACCGTACAGAAATCTATTGGAAACTATAAATTCAAATCCCATTATGCCGTTGCCTATGAGAGTTGATCGTGTTTTTAATGGAGAAAAATCACTTTTAATTCGACCTAGGGAACCGATCACATTCTCAGTCATGGATAATCTTATAGCAACAATAAATCCAACTTCTTTTCTCCAATACGGTTTTGAAAAACTTTTATATTTTACCGATATTCGGGGTCACGAAAATTTCTTTAAATCACTTACAATTG
>JAEOTL010000389.1 GCA_016839845.1 Promethearchaeota archaeon | reverse complement strand
CGAACCATTTTCTTTATCACCTATCGATACTGCAATAATAGAATAAAACACGACAATATTTCAAACTTTTGGTTTTCATTCAAAGGTGTCGAGATTGCCCTAGTAAAATTGATTTCTAATCTAGAAAGAAGGTACTTTTTTGAGGACTACTTGTAAGCAATTTATAAGATCAAATAAAATTATAATCAAATTTCCATTAGATTTGGAATTGTAGAATCATAAAGGTTTTTCATTTTTTTTACATCCAGTCTAATATCATTTGTTTTAAATCCTTTAATATTTATTTCTGGATTTGAGGTTAAAACACCAATTTTTTTAATAGGTGCACTAGTTCGGTTAGCAAGTTCTAAAATGAGATCATGGTTCGTAGGGTCTGTTTCAATAATGAATCTGCCAGCGGATTCACTAAAGAGAAAAACATCATCTCTCAAATTATTAACATTACAATTCGTAAAATCAAGGTTCGCACCCATATTATTTTTAAAACACATCTCTGCTATGGTAATGATAATACCACCTTTGTTTACATCATGGTTCGCCTTAACAAGGTTTTTCGAATATAATTCAAATAGAAAATCCCAGGTTGTTCTTAATTTTTTCTCATTTATTTTTGGGGGAGTCCCACCCTCCAGTTTGTGCACAACTGAATGGAACTCAGATCCCCCGAGTTCATCTTGAGTTTCTCCTATCAGAAATATATCATTTCCTGCCTTTTTGAAGGGCAATGTAATAATATTTTCTTCCCCTTCTATAAGACCGACGATCATTATCATCGGTGTTGCTTTAATTGCTGTTTTTTTAACCTCATCTTCATTATAGAATGAAACATTTCCTCCTACAATAGGAATCTTTTGGGTTCTACAGAAATCGTTCATACCTTCAACGGCTTTAGCAAAATACCAAAAAGACTCGGGAACTTCAGGATTCCCAAAATTACAACAGTTCACCATTGCTAAGGGCTTTGCACCATTTGCAATAATGTTCCCACATTCCTCAGCTAAACCTCCTTTCGCCCCTTCATAAGGATCTAAGAAACAATGTTTCGAATTAACTCCTACACTTGCCGCGATATATCTATCAGTACCAATTATTCTAAGAACTCCTGAATCAGCTTCACCACATTTTACAACCGACCTAACTCCTACTTCATGATCATACTGTCGGTATACCCACTCCTTGCTGCAAATATTTTCAGAGGCAATTAATGTATAAATCGCTTCTTCAATACTATAGGGAAGTTTAGGTGTTTTTTGAGCCAATAAGTCATCTAAATAATTTGGTCTTCTTTCCTCTCTTTTAAATGTTGGGGATTCCGAGAGTGCTTTTGAGGGAAGGTTGACGACAAGATTATTATCATCAAATACCTTTAATACTCTCGAATCGTCTGTTCGACCAATTACGGCAAAATTTACTTCATATTTCCTGAACACATCAAGAACTGTTTCTAAACCTTCAGGTTTGATTATGAATGTCATTCTTTCTTGAGACTCTGAAAGCATGATCTCATAAGAATTCATCCCTGGTTCCTGTGTAAATACCTTCCCCAAATCAACCTCTGCTCCTGTGTTCCCATCCCCGGTTAATTCGCTTGTAGCACATGTTAAACCACCACCACCCAAATCTTTTAATCCTCTCACAAATCCCGTTTTTACTGCTTCTAACGTAGCTTCTATAATCAGTTTTTTAGAAAATGGATCACCAATTTGAACTGCGGGACGATCAGCTTCAGACATTTCTGTAAGAGTTCTTGAAGCGAATGTAACACCATGAATTCCGTCTCGACCTGTCGAGCCTCCCATTAAAACCACATAATCACCGGGATTGTATGCTCTGCTTGGAGCATGTTTAAAATCTTCAATTGTGCCCAAACCAATACAAGCTACATTGACTATACAATTTCCCTCAAAGCTCTCATCAAACTCTACTTCACCACCGATCGTAGGAATTCCGGTGCAATTCCCATAATCAGCTATACCTTTAACTACATATTTAAATAACCATTGAGAATGTGGATTATCTTTTAAACGACCAAATCTCAACGGATCTAATAGTGCTATTGGGCGAACTCCCATACATAAAATATCTCGTATTATTCCCCCAATGCCTGTAGCAGCCCCATGATAAGGTTCAATAGCAGAGGGGTGGTTATGGGATTCTATTCGAAATGCTAATGCATAACCATCACCAATATCAATTACTCCCGCATCTTGTCCTGGACCAGCTAGCACATAATCATAATTTGCTTCAGCATCCTCAAATAACTTTAATTTTGGACGAGATGACTTATAAGAACAATGCTCTGACCACATGACATCAAATGCACCTAGCTCAGTAATACTCGGCTCCCTTCCCAATAATTCCTTTACTTTTTCAAACTCCGCTTCTGTCATTTCTACGTGAGCTTCTTCACCATTTAAGGAAATTTTAGTCATTAGGAAGACCTCCGTTTAATAAATTCGATCATTGATTCAAATATCAATTTACCATGTTCAGTACCCTTTGGGCTTAAAATTGCTTCCGATGCGCGTTCTGGATGTGGCATTAATCCAATACAATTCCGTTCCAAATTACATACACCTGCAATATAATCTAATGATCCATTTGGATTTGCTTCTTTTTTTAATTCTCCCTTATCATTCGAATACCGAAATACTACTTGATCGTTTGCTTCTAACTCCTTTAAGTTGTCAGTATAATAACGTCCTTCTCCGTGGGCAATTGGGATGTCAATAATGTCCCCTATCTTCAGTTTATTTGTAAATGCCGTTTTATTATTTTCTACCTTAAGATTCACCCACTTACAAATAAACTTAAGGGATTCGTTTTGTAACAATGCACCAGGAAGAAATTGAGCTTCTGTTAAAATTTGAAATCCATTACAAATACCAATGACAGGTCTCCCATCATTAAGCATAATCTTAGCTTGCTCAATAGCCGGACTATGAGCAGCGATTATACCTGCTCTTAAGTAATCTCCGAAAGAAAACCCTCCTGGTAAAATCACCCCATCATAATTTTCTTCTTTAAAATAATTATGCCAGACTAAGTCTGCTTGAATATCTACAACATTATTTAAGACATGGATGGCGTCTAAATCGCAATTAGCTGCGGGAAAGGATATCACCGCAATTCGAATCGTCATGATTTTGTTACTTTCAATATCGATAAGTTTTGAGTAACAGGATTGAAAATTCTTAAATCGTTACACATTTTATTAACAAGTTCTTTAGCACTCGCATCGTCAGTAGCCTTGAGATAAATCCTTAAGTATTGCCCAGAACGGACATTCTCTACCATATTATAACCTTTTTTTGCCAAAAGATCTTTTTGAATGGTCTGCCCTACAGGATCGCGAGCGGCCGGTTTATTTTCTAAAACTACTTCCACAATATAATCTAGGAGATCCATTTGTGAAAAAAGAGGTCGTATATATTTTTATTAATTCCTATTAACTTAAAAATAATTGCTATCGACAAAAACGACAAGAATCTAACAGT